>JAOUDF010000055.1 GCA_029859385.1 Nitrospirota bacterium | reverse complement strand
CGGGGGTGGGGGGCGGGGGCGCCATCTTGCGTTACGGCAAGCACGAAGATGAAATATCGGGCTTCGAGCCCATGACGACCAACAACCGGATGGAGATGCTGGGGGTGATCCGCTCGCTGGAGCGTCTGAAGCGCCCCTGCGAGGTGAAAGTTGTCACCGATTCCCAGTATGTGGTCAAGGGGATGACGGAGTGGATCCACGGATGGCGGCGCAACGGCTGGAAGAATTCGAAGAAGGAGGAGGTCCTCAACCGCGACCTCTGGGAGCAACTGCTCAAGCTGGCCACCGTGCACCGCGTTCAGTGGGAATGGATCCGGGGGCACGCAGGCCACGCTGAAAACGAGCGGTGCGACGAACTGGCCCGGGCCGCGATCGCCGAGTGCAGAAAGCAGAAATAATGGGCTGGATAGAAGTCGTCACCCCGGTGAAAACCGGGGTCCAGGAGTTTTTCAACATCGCGAAAAGAGTGGATTCCGGCTTTCGCCGGAATGACGGGCATGCGCTTTATCCCGATTTTTTGCGAGACTATTAAAAATAGCTCGAAGTGTGCCCCATCACCTGCCAGTAGAGATAGACCGCCACGCCCAGCATCGTCCCGTATCCCCAAAGGACGTACTTTTTCCGGTTGAATATGTCGGGGTGCTTGGTGATGAAGTTCCTCAGTACATAGACCACACCGGCGGCCCCCGCCATGACTATCCAGTGCTGGAGCTCCCTCAGGTTGTTGGCCCCCAGCGCCCGTACCGTGTTCATCTGCCAGTCAAACCCCAGAAAGCCGCCCGTCATCCCGACAAGCCGATCGATGCCGTGGAGAAAATGCTCGAAGAAGAAGGCCAGATGGCCGGCCAAGCCCAGAGGGACGAAGGAGAAGCCGAGCATGTTGAGGCGGATGGCGCTCTTGGCGCGGTCGAAGCCGGTGATGACCAGCTCATAGAGCCACAGACCCAGGAAGGGGGTGGTTATCACCATTAGAAACACGATGGTGTAGAGGAGGTCGTAGGGGATGGGGACCCGTTCGGCGAGCAGGGCGAAGGCCAGGGAGTCCCTGCCAAGCAACGAGCCGTTTTCCACGACCAGCACACTCATGAGGGCCAGCGACAGGAATGAGCCGCTCATGGTGTAGTTTTCCAGGGTGAGCACCCCCTCCGCCGGCATCTGGACGTTGAGGCGGATGGAGCGATGGGGGCAGTTCTTGATGCAGTTGGCGCAGAGGGTGCAGTAACGGTTGCTCTCGATGCCGTAGGGGTGCAGGAACATGGGGCACCCCTCTGCCCTCTCTCCGCCGACGTAGCAGGCATGGCTCTGGCACTGGGAGGTGCATATCTTCTTGTTGGCCCGCAAGGCGACGACCGACGCCAGTGCGTTGATGCCGATGAGATTGCCGAAGGGGCATATGTAACGGCACCAGACGCGGCGTTCGTAGATGAGGCTGAAGAATATTGCACCTCCAGTGATCATAAGGAGCAGTTCCGCCGTCACTATGGGGTCGGTATACATGAGGGTCATCCCTTCGGCCCAGTAGAGGAAAAGGACGAAGGCGACCATGATGAATCCACTGTGCTGTTTTATCCATTCCGGCGCGGGTCGGCGCAGGCTGAGCGGTGTCTTCTGCAGCCATCGTGCAATGGTCGAGAAGGGGCAGAATCCGCACCAGATACGCCCCGCCACCAGTATCATGGCGTATAGCCCGAACCAGCCTACCCCCCAGGTCAGGATAGCGGCGATGTTGTTGGTGCCGTCTTCGGGGCCGAGAAACAGCCCGGCCAGCAGCATGAAGAACCCGGCTACCGAAAGGAACTGGAGCAGCCCGGGATAGAGCATCCCCTGCACAAAATTGCGGAGTGAGTCGACGGAGAGGAGGTTGAAGAACGACCTGCCGCCTACGGTGGGGAGGCCGAAGAAGAGCTGCTCAGCAGAGATGGTGTCGGTCCTGGTCAGGATGGCCGCCCGGCGGAGGACGTTTTCCAGCTCCAGGGTGTTGCCCGGCCAGTCGTAGCTGGAGAGGGTCTCCACGGCCGACCGGTCGAGTTTGGTGACGTCCTTGTGCATCTCCGCGGCGATCCGCTCCAGAAAATGCTCGGCGATAATGGGTATGTCGCGCCGCCGCTTGCGGAGCGGCTGGATGGTAAAGATGCTGGCGGTGAGCATCTGGTAGAGCCCCAGCTTTACCTCACCCCGCTCCACCAGTTCCCGGATATCGTCGGTAGACGTTGCGATCACCTGTACGTTGGAGCTGATCCGCTCCTGGCTCCCTATCCGGCTGAACCAGCCGGTCTTCAGAAAATGGGTCAGAGTTACCTGGGTCGCGTGGCCCATCATTTCCACATTGGTGAGGAGTAGCGTCCCGCCGTCGGCCAGTTCGAGAAACCCCAGCCGACGGTTGGCGGCGTCGGCAAAGGCCCCCTTTTCAAAGCCGAAGAGTTCCCCGCCCCAGAGGTTCTCCTTGAGTTCGGCGCAGTCAACCTCGATGAACGGCCCGCTTGCCCTTTTCCCCTTTCGGTGGATCATCCGGGCCATCATGCTCCGCCCGGTGCCCCCTTCGCCAAGGATAAGGACCGGGTCGTTGCGAAACGCCACCGATTCTACAAAGCTCTCGATCTTCCGGACGTAAGCATCTTCGCCGATGAACTGTTCCTCGGCCTTGATGCGCAAGCCGGTCTCTGCCCGTATCTCCAGCCGAGCACGGTCGATGCAGACAGCGATCTGGTTGGCGATGGTGTTGAGGGTGCGGACGTCGTCGAGACTGTATTTGCGGGGTTCCACCGTTTGCAGGTTGATGGTTCCCAGCACCTCTTCCATCTCCAGAAGCAGAGGCACCGAGGCCAGAGAGGCGAACCGTTCCTCGCGGATGTCGGAGAAGAACTTCGCCCGCGGGTCGTGCCGGGCGTCTTCAACCATGGCGGGCTGCCAGTTTTCGATGACCCAGCCGGTGATCCCCTCTCCCCGATGAAGGCGGACCTTCCCCACCGCGTCTTCACCGAAGCCGCAGTTCGCCTCGAGTACGATCTCGTCGGAGACAGGGTCGACGAGGAAGATGGAGCAAGCGTCGGCATCGAGCTCCTTCGCGACTTCCCTGACGATGGCATTCAGCAGGCTGTCCAGCTCTTTTTCCGATGAGACCAGATCGCTGATCCGGTCAAGGACCCGGAGCCTTCGGTCCTTAGCCTCGGCCGCTTTCAGCCCTTCGGCCGATCGTGATCGTTCCTGGCCCGCCAGGCTGTATGCCTCGCGGATCTTCTGGGTCAGTATACGGTTCAGGTAGGTGGTGATGCCGGGGTTTTCACTGATGAGGGCGTCGAGGTCCGTCTTGTAGAGGATGAACAGCTCCACATCGTCCCGCACCCGCACCGTGACTGAATGCGATTCGCCGGTGAGCATGGACATGATGCCGATGCTGGAGCCGGGAGGCAGGGGCTTGATAATCGACTCGGCCCCTTCCTCATTGGTAAATACCGATTCACAAAAGCCGGTATGGAGAATATAAAGAATCTCGCCGGGCGATCCCGCCTCGATGATGACGGCCCCCGCGCCGTAGTGGTGCACCTGAAGACGCTCCGCTATCTTTGCGAGCAAAGGGTCGGGTATCTGGCTGAAGGGGGAGATGGTACGGAGAAAGCTGAGTTTTCGGTCGAAATCGGTCATGGCGCCTTAAAGGGCAGGTTTACCTTAATAAAACAGCAGTCTATCATTTTTTCAGCCGACATGGTAATGTTTAACATTTCCTTGAAGAGGGGAATAGTGCAGTCTCTTGTGCTCTATGCGCAGCTGGTCGCCGATGTCGACCGCTTTCTTGACGGCGCCTACAGGGTTATTGGTGCCGGAATGGTCTGTGGCCCGGGGTGCGACGCCTGCTGTCAAAACGCTCTCTCGCTTCTTCCGGTAGAGGCGTACCGGTTGCGGGAGGGATTTGAAGGGCTGGCGCCGAATGTCCGGCAAAGAGTAGGCGAACTCTGCCGGACCATCGAACAGGATGGACTGCCGGGGCCGTGTCCGCTCCTTCATGAAGCGAAGTGCCTGCTCTACGAGTTTCGGCCACTGGTCTGCCGGACCCACGGCTTCCCTCTGTTCAGCGCCGAGTTTGCTGAAGAGATCGGAAGGCCCGTCGATTTCTGCCACCTCAATTTTACGGAGGAGTCGGGGCTGGAGACGATCCCGCGCGAGGCTATCTTGAACCTGGACCTGCTCAGCCGGAAGCTCTTCGTCATCAACAGGCAGTTTCTCGCGGAAACAGGCCGGGCGGATGTGGCGCCGGATACAAGGATTGATATGACAGAACTTTTTGCCGAGGTAGTGAATGATAGTGTGTGGAGGAAACGGCACAATGGTGAAAAATAACAGTTCCGCCGAAACAAAGAACATAGGCCTCAGGGGGGTAACCGTCGCCGATACCAAGATATGCGGTATCCACGGCGAAGAAGGGGTCCTGATCTATCGCGGCTTCAATATCAATGTTCTCGTCCGCTCGTCTACCTATGAAGAAACCTCGTTTCTGCTTCTCAACGGCCGTCTGCCCGACAAACAGGAGTTCGAGCAGTTCAAGGCTGCACTGTCGCGCTATCGGCAGGTACCCGACGGCATAATCCAAAGCCTGCGGATTAAGCCCCGGACGGCCCATCCAATGGATGTGCTCCAGTCATGCATCTCCATGCTGGCTGGTTATGACACTAAGGTAAGGGACGAGTCACGTCCGGCCAATGTGGAAAAGGCGCTGCGCCTTATTTCCGCTACTCCGACTCTGGTGGCGGCATGGGAGCGCATACGGAACGGCCAGGAACCTGTTGCGCCCGATAACTCGCTGGGGCATGCGGCAAATTTTCTCTATATGCTGACCGGTAATGCCCCCCACCCCGATACGGCTAAGGATCTCGATATCTGCCTTATCCTGCACGCGGACCATTCCTTCAATGCCTCTACCTTCACTGCCCGGAGCGTTGCCTCCACCCGCGCCCATATGTACGCAGCGGTAACGGCGGCCATAGGCGCGCTGATGGGAGAGCTTCACGGCGGCGCCAACGAACAGGTGATGCGGATGCTCGAGGAAATCGGCGCCGCTGAGAAAGTGGATGACTGGGTCAAGGCGCGTCTTGCCGCCGGCGACAAGATAATGGGGATGGGGCATGCCGTCTACCGGACTAACGACCCTCGCGCCCTGGTGCTGGAACAGCTTTCGGAGCGCCTCGGTTACCGGACGGGCGAGACGAAATGGCACCGGATGTCCCGCCGCATCGAGGAGACGACCCGGGAAGAGTTCTATCGGATGAAAGGTAAAGAAATCTACCCCAATGTCGATATGTACAGTGCCTCGGTCTATCACCAAATGGGCATTGCCACCGACCTTTTCACCCCCGTCTTTGCCGTGTCCCGCATGGTGGGCTGGTGCGCCCACGTCATCGAGGAGAAGTTCGCCGAGGCCCAGCCCAAGCCGGCCATCTACCGACCGGCCGCCGATTACACGGGCCATTACTGCGGCAACGAAGGGTGTGATTACCTGCCGCTGGACGACCGCAGCTAGTCATCACGCCTGTCGATAGCCCCCGGCTGAACGGTAGTTGTATTGCTCGCTGCAATCTGTGCTGATGGGGTTATCAATGTCTGTAGGCAGGCAATTTCTGAAACTTTTTGTCCCGCTTGCGGCGCTGCTGACCATCGTTTTTGCCCTCGCGGTCATCAATGAAAGGGATGACTTCCGGGCTCAAAAGACGGTGGTGCAGGAGAGCCTGCTGGCGAGGCAGCTCCAGACTGCCAATACAGAGCTGCACGCGACCCTTGCCGATGCCTATGCCCTTGTCGACATAACCCTTCATCATCTCTCCCAACCGCAGTCGTCCGGTAATCTTATTGAACAGCTTGCCCCCGAATACAGCGCCTTCTCCGTCAGCCGTCTTGTCTACGACCAGGTAAGGTATCTCGACCGTACAGGCATGGAAGTGGTCCGTGTCAATCTGGTGCAGGGGAAGCCCGTCGTGGTGCCTGGGGCCGAGCTTCAGAACAAGGCCGAGCGCTACTATTTCGTCAAGGGGATGGAGCGACAAGGCGGTGAAGTACACCTTTCAAAACTCGACCTCAACATGGAGCATGGCCGGGTAGAGCTTCCCTATAAGCCGATGATCAGGATATCGACGCCGGTGGTGAACGATAAGGGTGAGAAGAACGGCCTCGTGGTGCTCAACTTTCTGGCGGAAGGGATGATCGAACGGTTGAGAAAGGCGTCTCTTGCAGAGGGGGAGAGGATATTTCTGCTGAACCATGATGGCTACTGGCTGTTGGGGCCCGACAAGAACGACGAGTGGGGGTTCATGTTTCCCGAGGGGAAAGAGAAGACCATGAAGGCGATTTGGCCCGACGTGTGGGACATGGTTTCCGCCACGGACAAAGGCTCTCGTCTTACCCAGGAAGGGTTTGTTGCCTGGGATACCCTCAGTCCCTTCGCCCAGTTAGAGTCGGCCAATGGGCGAACCTTTGCCGGGGTAGCCGACGATGAATGGAAAATAGTTCTGCGAACGCACCCGTCCGCATTCACTCCCCCCTGGTGGAACATTGCTCTGGTCGCGTTTGCCCTGTTCATGGTGGTGCCGGCGGGGCTCACATGGGTCTATGCCTCGGCATCTGTACGTCGCGCCGAGGCCATACAGGAGCTTAAGAGAAGCAGGGACCAGCTCATTACCATTACCGACACGGTGCAGGACGCCATCATCATGATGGATTCGACGGGCAGGATACGGTTCTGGAACAAACCGGCCTCGGAGATGTTTGGATACCGGGCGGATGAGGTGCTGGGTAATGAGATGCATCCGCTGATCTGTAGCGAAGATGATGTTGCCAAGGCTCATCAGGCCATGGAGGGCTTTTTAGAAACCGGTAAGGGGAGGCTTATCGGCGGGCTCCGCATTGTCAAGGCGATGAAGAAGGGCGGCGAGACCTTCCCTGCCGAGATATCGCTGGGTGCGGTGAAGGTCGGCGAAGAGTGGTGGGCGGTAGGCGCCGTGCGCGACATTTCGGGCCGTGAAAAACTTGAAACCCAGTTAAGACAGGCCCAGAAGATGGAGGCCATAGGCTTGCTGGCAGGCGGCGTGGCCCACGATTTCAACAACATCCTCTCGATCATCATCGGCTATGCGTCGTTCCTTGATGCGAAGATAACGGACGGCGACCCCTTGAAGGAGAAGGTCAGCCGCATACTGGTCGCGGGAGAGAAGGCGGCGAACCTCACCCAGAGCCTTCTTGCCTTCAGCCGAAAACAGTCGAGCGTCTTCGCGCCATGCAATATCAACGACCTCGTCTATGGTTTTCAGAAGATGCTGAGCAGGCTTCTCACCGAGGACATCGAACTCAGGCTCAACCTCTCGGTGGAGGAAATGGTGGTCATGGCCGACAAGGGGCAGGTCGAACAGGTATTGATGAACCTGGTGACCAATGCCCGCGATGCCATGCCCAATGGCGGGAAAATCCTCATCTCCACCATCCCCTGCGAGCTTGACGAAGGATTTGTCAAGCTTCACGGCTTTGGCGAGCCCGGTTCCTATCTGCTGCTCTCCGTGGAAGATACGGGCATGGGGATGGATGAGAAAACGAGGGTGCACATCTTCGAGCCGTTCTTTACCACGAAAGAGGTTGGAAAAGGGACCGGTCTGGGCCTCGCCATGGTTTACGGTACGGTAAAGGGGCACAACGGCTTTATCAATGTCTATAGTGAACCGGGGCACGGGACGACCTTCAAAATTTATCTCCCCATGGTTGAAGAGGCCGAGGAGGTGAAGGAGGAAGTAGTCGATCCTGCAACCTTGGTCGGCACTGAGACCGTCCTCCTTGTGGAGGATGAGGTGGAGGTGAGGGCCGTAACGAGGGCTACCCTCGAGGCATATGGTTATGAGGTTATCGAGGCCGTTGACGGCGAGGATGCGGTGCGGGTCTTTTCCGAAAGCATGGCCGATATCGACCTGGTGATCAGCGACGTAGTCATGCCGAAGAAGAACGGTCGCGAGGCCATCGAGGCGATGAAAAAGCTCAAGCCCGACGTCAAGGCTGTTTTCCTCAGCGGCTATACCGCGGATATAATCATGCAAAAGGGTGGCGTGGAAGGGGTCGATGTCATATCAAAGCCGTTCCGTCAGGTTGATTTTCTCAAGAAAATCCGGGACGTTCTTTCCTCCTGATAATCCGATGGTTTCGAAACAGCCGCAGCTCCGTCTTGACTCTCTGCCGGTCACCGTCTATCATTGCCGGACTTTTGAGCCTTTCAGGCATCTATTTCAATAACAGAGGTTTCATTGAGCGAGACTATTGCCCTTAACCTTTTCTGGGCCAGCTTTGTTGTTCTTAGCGGCTACTGGGCCGCCGACTTCGCGAAGAAGGGCATCCGCATCGCGGTGCTGGGGACCGGGCTGGCGTTGCTCGTTGCCGCCCTGACCGTCCGGGGAGCGATCATCGCCTATCTCCCCCTGACCAACAAGTTCGAGTCGTTCTGTACCTATTCCACCATGGCCTTTGCCGTGCTGCTCTACACCAGCATAAAGGCGAAGGCGCATGTCGCCGGGCGGATCTACCGGTTATCCCTCTTTGCCATGGGGTATGCCTTCATGGTCGCCGCGGCCCTCTTCCCCAAGGAGATCAGCTATCCGCCGCCGCTCATGATCACCGTCTGGTACGTGATGCACGTGCCGCTTGCCTTCTTCGCCTATGCCCTCTGTACCAGCGCGGGGGCCGGGGCGTTGCAGCGGATGCGGGCAGTGGAGGCGCTGGAGAGGCTCGATATCGACACCATGGTCGGGAAGAATATCCTCTGGGGGTTCATCATATTTTCCATCACCATGGTTTTCGGCGGCATCTGGGGCTATGTGGCGTGGGGCTCCTACTTTCTGTGGGACCAGAAGGTGATGTGGTCGGTCGTCCTCTGGTTCTTTTACGCCACCGTGGCGCACATGGAATTTCGCGACGAGCTGCAGCAGAAGCGGCCGTTCTTCGCCCTGCTGGGAGTGTTTTTAATCCTCGTCACCTATGTGGGGACGAGTTTTTTCATGAAAAGCAGCCACTCATTCTGACCTATGAATAAACTGATCGAATATCTCGGTTCCCTCAACTTCGGCGTCATCTGCGGCTTTGCCATCACCGGCCTGCTGATCGCCGGCAGCCTCACCATGTTGGCCGCTCCCGAGGCGTATAAAGGCTTGCAGGGCGAGGACATCAAGTTCTTCCTCTTCAGCGCGGGACTGGTCCATTACTGGTTCTACCTCCTGGTGGTCGCCTTCGGGCTTTTTGTCCTGAACCTGTTCCTCTGCACCCTGCGGGCCTTCAAAAAGAAGCGGCAGAAGTTCGGCTGGAAGGTCACGGTCTATGGCTCTACCCTGGCCCATATCGCCATTATACTGGCGCTGGTATCGCACCTCGTTTCCGGGCTTACGGTGCGGGAGGGGATGCCCCGCTACATCACCGAGACCGACGCGGTGACCAGCGCCACCCAGGCGCCGCCCGAGATAAAGATGCGGATCGTGAAGGTCGACGATGCCTACTACGAGAACGGCCAGCCCAGGAGGGCCGACCTTTTAGTGGAGGTGGAGGAAAACGGAAAGATAACGACGGAGACGCTGGGCTACAACCGCCCGATCACAAGGAATTTCGGCTCGACGGAATACCTGATGATGCAGTACGGCCGGATGCCCTCCGCCGCCATCATGACCGTGAACGGCATAAAGAGCAGCGTGGCGAGGGGCGCCGAGGTGCCGGTCCCGGGAACATCGTTTGTGATACAGGTGGAAGACCTCTACATGCCCGGCGAAGCCCCGGGGCTTGAAGTCCCCGCGCTGCTGGTCAACTTTGTCGATGCAGGCGGCACGCGGCGCGGCGGCCTCCTGAGACTGGGCAGCGGCACGGTAAGCCCCGCCGAAGGCCTTTCCATGAGCTTTGAAGAACTGCAAAAGGCGCCCATGGCCCTTGTCCGCGAACGGCACAACGAGGGGATACCGATCCTCCTCGGCTCCATCATCCTCTTCCTCGCGGGAATGGGGATTGTGGTGGCGCGGGTCTTCGAGAGAGGATAGGGGCGGTTTGTGAACCGCCCCCTGCAATAATCGTCTAGTCCGCCAACCCCGCCACAAACTCCGTCAGCAGCCGTGCACCTATACCGCTGGGGCCTTTGGGCAGATAGGGCTTGTCCTTACTGTTCCACGCCGTGCCCGCGATATCGAGGTGGGCCCAGGGGATACCCTTCTCCACGAAATTCTTCAGGAAACATCCCGCGGTAATCGCGCCGCCGTCCTTTCCGCCGGTGTTCTTCATGTCGGCGATATCGCTCTTGATCAGCTCGGAATACTCATCCCACAACGGCAGGGGCCATGCCCGCTCTCCGGTGGTTTCGCTCGCCTTCCGCACCTTTTCGATGAGCCCCTCGTCGGTGCCCATAAGGCCTATGGCCTCGGGCCCCAGGGCCACGGCGCAGGCGCCGGTGAGGGTGGCGACATCTATGATGGCCGCCGGTTTGAGGGTGCAGGCGTAGGAGAGGCCGTCGGCCAGAATCAGGCGCCCCTCGGCGTCGGTGTTGATGATCTCCATGGTCTTGCCGTTCATGGCGGTGAGCACGTCGCCGGGCTTGTAGGCGGTGCCGCTGGGCATGTTTTCGCAGGAAGGCACCAGGCCGATAACGTGCTGCGGCAGTTTGAGACGCGCGATGGCGGTCATGGCGCCGATGACGGCCGCGCCGCCCGACATGTCGTACTTCATCTGCTCCATCCCCTGGCCGGGCTTGAGCGAGATGCCGCCGCTGTCGAAGGTGATGGCCTTGCCGACCAGCACAACGGGCTTCCCTTTTTTCTTCCCCTTGTGTTCGAGGATGATGAACTTCGGTTCCTCGTGGCTGCCCCGGGAGACGCCGAGAACTCCGCCCATCTTCAGTTTCTTTATATCCTTGAGGTCGAGTATTGTGCACGAAAGGCCGGCCTTCTTCGCCGCCTTCTTCGCCTCGTCGGCCAGTACGGTGGGTGTCATGTCCGATGAGGGGGTGATGGCGAGGTCCCTCGAAAGGCAGTTCGCCTCGGCCATGATCTCGCCGCGGGCGATACCCTTCTTGATAGCGTCGATGCGCGTTGCGTCGAACTCGACGATGGTGACTTCGTCGATCTTCTTCTTGTTGCCGTTGTCCTTTTCGCTCTTGTAGCGCTTGAACTCATAAAGCCCCAGCGTGATCCCTTCGGCAATGGCCTGGGCGGCCTGATCGGGGGCGATGTTGCCCTCACCGGCGCCATGAAGCACGGTGCTGATACTCTTTGCTCCGGCGTCTTTCAGCAGCTTGGCGCTCTTTGCCGCTACCTGGCGGATGCGGTCGACGGTGAGCTCCTCCTGCTTGCCGAGGCCGATGAGCAGCACCCGCTCGGCGCCGACGCCTTCAACATGGGGCAGGAAAAGGGTCTGGTTCAGCTTGCCGGCGAAGTCGTCCCGTTTGATAATTTTTGAGATTATTCCGCCAAGGGCCTTGTCGACGGCGGCGGTTGCCCCGCCGGGTTTCTTTGTCCCCTCGAAGAGGTTTACGACAATGGCGTCGTCCTTGACCTTTGCAATGTCACCCTGTTTGACGGTAAGTTTCATGAGTTGTCCTCCGTGTTTTTTTATCCCAACACGTTATCACCACCCTGTAAGATCGTCAAGGTTGACAGATAGCGCCAGCTCGTCATATTCTGCGGTCACTACAGGAGATTGTTATGCGCGTAATTATTGTTAGCCTTGCTTGTGTCGTGCTTTTATCCGGTTGCGTCAACCTGAATGAGATATTTACCACCGGCGCCGAGATTCGCGGAGACGTGGAAAAGGGCTTCTACGTCGCCCCCGATGGACGGTTCAGGATAAAGATACCTCAAACATCAGCGGGTAAATTTACTGTGCAGGAATCCTACCCCGCTGCCGGGGTGCTGGAGGTGATACTGGAGGATGGACTTTGCCGCCGTTTCATCGTCGCGGAGCAGGTGGACATTCACAAGGGGCTCACCCTGGATGAGTGGGTCGACCAGCGGCTTATCGGTGGTCTGGAGCGCGAAGGGCTCAAGGTGCGGGAACATAAATCAGTGCAGACCAGCCATGGGCCGGCGGTGTTCTATCGCTACACCAGTCCCCGCGGTGCTCCGTGTCGTTCGGTGGTCGTGAGAAACGGGAAGGAAAAAGAGATATTGATGGATGCCGATGTCGGGGTTTACGTCTTCCGGGGGAACGGCTTCATCTACCAGCATATCTACGCGCTGGGGATGGACCCTGCAAAGGGAGACCTGTCAATGCCGCCGCGCGGGCCTCTGGAGGAGCAGCTGGCGCGGTTTTCCGATGGAGTAGCGTTGAGTGCTACTCCGATCGCACGGCCGACTCTTTCAGCACCCTGAACCTCTCGCCCTGATCTCTCGTTTCTTCGAAGGCAACCAGAGACCCTCGCCCGAGCGTGTCGAAGGCTGCGTTTCCCGCGCTCCTGTCCCTGTCGAGCCGCATGGCGATCTTTCTCCCTCCCTGACCGCAGACGTAGAACTCCAGCTTCCCCTTGGAGGGGAGCGGTTCGCTGACCACCCGCCACGAGCCGTCAGGCAAAAGGTCGCTGAGCCTGTGCCCGTCCTGTCTGATGACGAGGTACGAGAACTTCAACGAGTCCTTTTTCAACCCCATGAGATGGTCCAGCTCCTGTATCACTTTCGGGGGGTCCCAGGGGATCTCCTCGTGGCACCAGTCCTTCGGGTGCTCCAGGGCAGGGCAGGGGGCAGCACAGAGGCAGGGGGAGTAGATGCCGAACCCGTCCTGCATCATCAGATCTCTTACCTGCAACAGTTCCCGGGATGTCTCCCGCAGGGCCGGCTCGATGATGATGCAGCAGCCGTCCTTGGCCATGTGGGCCGTCAGCAGCTCCTTGAGCATGGTTGCACGATCACCGGCCCTGTTTTCGCTCTCCCGCACGATCTCGTTGAGGGAGTTCGACAGGATAATGATGTCGTACCGTTTCCCCTGCGGCAGGCGGAGCTGCTCCAGCGGGGAGTGAATGGTGGACATGCCCGCCCGCCCGGGGGCCGATTTGAGCGCCTCCACGAAAAATTCCTGGGCAAGG
>JAOUDF010000054.1 GCA_029859385.1 Nitrospirota bacterium | reverse complement strand
AGTGCCGCCGCCTTTCTTGGTCGACAGCACGCTTACCCCCGGCGCGGCAATGGCGACAGGCGCAGAATTATTCCCTACCCCGGCGTTGTTGCCCCAGTTCGACCAGTAAGGCCAGTCATCCGTCGACGTCGTGGCACTCACGGTAATCACCGCATCATCATAGGCTGCGGGTGTTGCCAGCTCGGCATCGACCCCGCTGTTGCCCGCGGCAACGGCAAAGACAACACCCTTGTTTTTCGCATTACAGATGGCCCGGTGAAAGTTATCCGTCCCCGCATACCCGCCTGAAGAACAGGTCCCGGTCCTGGAGCCGCTGCCTCCGAGGCTCATATTGGCGACCACCGCCGTCCCTTTTGCCTGCGCCTCTCCTGCAACCCAGTCGATGCCCGCGATAATCCCGGAAATGGTGCCGGAACCCGACCCGCTCAGCACCTTGACCGCGTGAAGAGTGGCGAGAGGGGCAACGCCGACCACGTCCCTGCCGTTGTCGATAGCGGCGACGGTGCCGGCCACATGGGTCCCATGGCCGTGGTTGTCATCCCAGGGGGCCTTGCATGATCTCCCCGTACACTTATAGACATAAGCGCCGTTGCCAAGATTACCCTGAATGTCCGGATGGTCGGCATCAATGCCGGTATCAAGTATATAGACGTCAACACCCGCGCCTTTACTGCCCAGAGAAGCCGTCGCGCCGATACGCTCCACGCCCCACGGCACAACCTGGCCCGCATTTGCAGAGCCGCCCTGGCTTGCCGGCTTGCCAATGGCATACATCGGCTCATCAATGGAAACACTCTCGACATCGGGGTCGTTTTTCAACATCTCCAGGCGCGCCGGGGGGACGCTCCCTGCAAACCCGGCAAGGACTATCCCATAGGTAAAGGCGGGTGCCACTCCGTGCCGCGCCGCAACGCCTGCTGCCCGCGCCCTGTTTACCTCTCCCATTCCGGGACGAAGGTCCGCCTTCTTGAGACTCACCACAACATCAACCAGACCATCCGCCGCCCAACCCGGCTGCACCGGGCCTGATACGGCAACTACCGCCAACAACGCCAATGTTGCCCTAAGAATACCCATGGTTCTCTCCTTTCACCTTGCGGTACAAAACGACTGCTTATGAAGAAAGCTACCACAAACAAAAATGGCAGGCAACAGAATGGCGAGAAAGCGGACAGCGATCAACACAGTATTACTGATATTTATTAAGGATAGCGACGAACTCATCAAAATTATTCAACAGCAGCTGGGACAGCTTGGGATCAAACTGCCTGCCGCTTTCCGATTCAATGTACCGGGCAACCTCGTCCAGCGGCCACTTCTCCTTGTAAACCCGTTTGGTAGCAAGCGCATCAAACACATCGACCAGCGCGACGATGCGGCCAAAGACATGTATCTGGTCTCCCTTAAGGCCGCGCGGATAGCCGGCCCCGTCCCAGCGCTCATGATGCTGATGGGCGATGATCGCCGCAGAACTCAGCACATCCCGCTTCGAATGCCGCAGCATGTTGAAGCCGATCTCGGCATGATTTTTCATTATCGCGAATTCTTCATCGGTAAGGCGACAGGGCTTCATGAGGATCGAATCGGGAATGCTCAGCTTGCCAATGTCGTGCAATGGCGCCGCCGTAGTAATCAGGTCGACCTCATACTCGGACAATCCCGCCTTCTGGGCCAGCAGGGCGCAGTACTGGGTAACACGCATGGTGTGATAGTTGGTCTCTTTCGACCGGTGCTCTTCGATAACACCCATGGTATAGATCGTTTCCTTGTGGGCATCCTCTATCTCGGCGGAAAGCTCCTCAAGGCGCTTCGTCTTCGTCTCTATCTCACTCTGGTTCTGAAGAATGTCCACGGCAAACATGTTGAATTCCCGGGCTACATTCTCGAACTCCGCGCATTCGAACCTCGACTCATCGATGGGCGTATTTTTATAGTAAGCATCTTCCCCTCTCTTGATAAGCTCCTCCAGGGGGCCCTGGACATGATGCTGGATGGTCCTTACATTATTGGAGATGATAAGGACGATAAAGACAACGGCAATGCCGCCCACCACAAGCAGAAGCGCCAGCGTAATATTACGATATCCCGTCAGGTCCATTTCCAGGCTGATAGCACCCAGCACCGTTCCTTCCGTGACGTTGTGACATTTAAGACAGTTCAGCTCCCCCTTGCTGGAAGCAATGAACGGCACCACCGCCCGCATGTTGGGGTGCAAGCTCAGGTCGTCGATAACATAGATCGGCTCCCCGCGCTCAAAGACCTGCCTGGTCATGTCATCCATATGTTCTTCAAGATCAAGGCCGGCGCCGAACTGGCTGTTAACTTCTTTTGAACGGATGATCTTTACATTCTCCACCAGCGTCAATGAATTGATCTCGTTCAGGAAATAATCCCGCTTGTCCATGATCCCGCCCTTCATATGGGCCGTCAGGCCGCCCTTGACCACCTCCGCAAGGGCCAGGGCCTTGTCCTCCATAATCTGAACCGATATCTGCCTGAAACGAACACCAAGCACTACAAGGATTACCACGGTAAGCAAAAGGAGAAAATTAATGAGGTTACGGAGGGTTATCGTCTTAAGACTGGGCTTCACGAGGGCAGCAAGCTCCTGGTAATTTTTGCGGACTACAATAGCCGCGCTACAGGATAGAGGCCGGAAACAGCGTAACAGAAGTCACGGTGAAAACAAGTACATTTAGCACGCGGCCAAAAAACAGGACTACAATAGACCTGTTTTTTGATAATAATGCATTTTCCAACCAACAAGGTCAAGCCGAAAATTCATCAAAATAAGACGCTTTTACTTTGATAACAGTTATAACTTCTGACATTTTTGCGTACCCAAATGCGACTACACCACGCAGGCCAGCGTTAATCCATATTCATTTGCCACAACAAGGATGAAATGGTGCATAATTAAATCTCTGAGAAGTTATTCCAATCCAAATGACGACAACGCCAGGATTACATCACAGGAGGATTCCATGGTTCTGCTCGAATTCAGCATGACCCCGATGGACAAGGGGGAGAGCGTCAGCGAATACGTATCGAGGTCGCTGGACATCATCGACAAAAGCGGCCTCGACTACCGGCTCACCCCCATGGGGACGATTCTGGAAGGCGAATGGGACGAGGTGTTCGGCGTGGTGAAGGAGTGCTTTGAGCGGATGCGTGTTGATTGCAACCGGATAGCGGTTTCCGCCAAGGTGGATTACCGGAAAGCTCCGGCGGGCAGGTTGTCGGGCAAGCTCGACAGCGTGGAGAAACGGCTCGGAAGGAAACTCAAAACGTAACCCGACTCAGGCGCTCTCTCTGTCGGCCTTCTTCGCCGCCCACTCCACCTGCGAGAATATCCCCCGCAGGATGTGCACCTCTTTTTCGTCAAGCTCGGCGCGGTTGAAGATGCCCCGCAGGGCGTGCATCTGGTGGTCCGGGTTCTGGGGGTTAAGGAAACCGATGCCGGAGAGTACCTCCTCCATCTGGCCGAACAGCCCCTCCATCGCGCCGGTCTTCGCCAGCGTCCTCTTTTTTCGATCCCCTTTTTCCCGCAGCCCCTGCTGAAGCTCGTAGCAGAAGAGAAGCACCGCCTGGGCCAGGTTGAGCGACGGCAGGTCGGGGGCCGTCGGGATGGTGGCACGCCAGCGGCAGAGGGCGACCTCTTCAGTGAAAAGCCCCCGGTCCTCGCGGCCGAAGACGAGGGCCGCGCGATTTTCGGCCAGCAGAGGCACCATCTTCTCCACGAGGACGCCGGGCGGCATGGTCTCCTTGCGGTACTGCCCCAGCCTGCGGGTCGTGGCGACAGAGAGCGAAATGTCGGCCAGCGCCTCGGCCAGAGACGGAAATACCCGCGCCCTGTCCAGAATGTCGCGGGCCGAGACCGCCGCCACCTGCGCCTCGGTATCGACGCCGTAATCGCACGGGTTCACCAGCCGCAGGTCCGAAAAACCCATGTTCTTCATGGCCCGGCAGACCATGCCGATGTTAACCGGCTTCTGCGGCTCCACGAGGACTACAGCGACCTTATCGGAGAAGGGCATCGTACAGCTCCTCCTGTTGCCGCACCATGAGGTCGATGTCCCACTCGTCCACCATTGTCCGCCCTTTTTCCCCCATCCGGCGGGCGATCTCCGGATTTTTCAGGAGGTAGACCACCTTCTCCGCCATGGCCACCACATCCCGGGGCTCGCAGATATAGCCGTTCTCACCGTCCTTCACCGCCTCGGGACTGCCGTCCACCGCCGTCGCCACGGAGGGCTTTCCGGCTGACATAGCCTGGGGCAGCACCCGGGGCAGCCCTTCCCACAGTGAGGTGAGGAGAAAGACGTCGATACAGTGCAGTATCTCCGGCACGTCGCGCCGCCAGCCTGCAAGAATGACCGTGTCTTCGAGCTTCAACTTTTTGATGAGGCTCTCCACCTCGCCCCGCAGCTCTCCGTCGCCGTAGTAGACGAACTTCGCCTCCGGCACCTCTTTGCGGACCAGTTCCGCCACGCGGATAAAATCCAGCGGTGCCTTCTGCGGCTTGAAGTTCGCCACCGTGCCCACCAGCGGCGCGTCGACGGGAACACCCAGATCACGCCGCAGGGCCGCCTTGTCGACGGTGACGTCACGGAATCTTGCGATGTCGATGCCGCTGCGGATCAGCACCGCCCGCTCCCGCGCGAAGATCCCCTCCTTCACTCCCGTCTCGATGTTCTTCTGCGACACGGCGATAAACTTTGTGGTCATGGGAGCGGTGATCTTTTCGAGGGTTATGTACGCCTGGCGGACAAAGGGATGCTGAAAATCGTGGAAGGCGTAGCCGTGGATGGAGTGGATAATCACCGGTACGCCAATGGCCTTCGCCGCCCAGCGCCCGAGAATGCCCGCCTTGGAGCTGTGAGTATGCACGATGGCCTTCTCGCCGGGCTTGATATTTTCGCGCAGGATGGCCTTGATGCGCTGATACCCTTTGAAATCGGTGAGAGGGTTTATCTCCCGGATCATCTCGGGTATGAAGTAGGTCTTCAGATCGGGAATCTTCCGCGCCTCTTCCACCAGTATCCCTTCGTCGTTGGCGATCAGATACGGTTCAAAGCGCGAACGGTCGAGGTGCCCCACGGTGTAGAGGGTGTTCTGCTGCGCCCCGCCCAGTTCCAGCTTGGTGATGATGTGAAAGACTTTTGTCCGTTTGCTCATGGGGGGATCATACATCAAGTCATCATCTTTAGCTACAAACTGTCCTGCAACGCCTCAATAATGCTATATTAAACCTTAAAGTCGTCACACCGGTGAAAACCGGTGTCCAGTGATCTTCTATCCCATGAAAATCTGGATTCCGGCTTTCGCCGGAATGACAAGAAGTCGTTTCCGGATTTTTAGCAAACGTATCCACTTTAAACGAGGAATCCATTATGAAAGCAATTCGTGTACACGAGCTTGGCGCGCCGGAAGTGATGCGGCTGGAGGAAGTACCCGACCCGAAACCCGCCCCCACGCAGGTGCTCATCAGGGTGCGGGCCGCCGGGGTAAACCCGGTCGATACCTATATCCGGGCCGGGATGTACGGCACGCCCCCGCTCCCCTATACACCGGGCATGGATGCCGCCGGAGAGGTCGAGGCCGTGGGGGCGCATGTAAAACGCTTCGCCGTGGGTGACCGGGTTTATACCGCAGGCACCGTGAGCGGCGCCTATGCCGAAAAAGTGCTCTGCGAGGAATCGCAAGTGCATCCACTGCCGAAGCAGGCATCCTTTCAGCAGGGGGCGTCGCTGGGCGTGCCCTATGCCACCGCCTTCCGCGCGCTTTTCCAGCGGGCCCACGCATTGCCGGGCGATACCGTGCTGGTCCATGGGGCCAGCGGCGGGGTCGGCACCGCCGCCGTTCAACTGGCCCGGGCAGCAGGCATGACCGTAATCGGCACCGCAGGCACGGACAAAGGGCGCACACTCGTTGAAGCGCAGGGGGCGCATCATGTCCTCGACCACAAAGACCCCGGCTATATCGACCGGCTCAAGGATATTACGGGAGGGAGAGGGGTGGATGTCATCCTCGAAATGCTCGCCAACGAGAACCTGGGGAAAGACCTCACCGTGCTGGCGCCAAAGGGCCGCGTCGTCGTCATCGGCTGTCGGGGAAGCGTGGAAATCAACCCGAGGGACGCCATGAGCAAAGACGCCAGCATCGTCGCCATGTCGCTCTTCAATGCCAGCGAGGCGGAGAAGACAAGCATCCATGCGGCACTGGTTGCGGGGCTGGAGAACGGGACATTACGTCCCGTCATCGGCAGGGAGATGCCGCTGTCGGCTGCGGCCGAGGCGCACAAGGCAGTGCTGGAAGCGGGGGCGTATGGGAAGATTGTGTTGGTGCCGTAAATTGATGTGGTTTCTGCGTCAGGCCAAACTACTGTGCTCTTGCACATAAGGCAGCCTGCTCATGCATGAATACAAAGAAGCGAGACGCCAGTGAATTCTTTGAACACTAGGGGCAAGCTTGCTCGGTATTGGAACTCCTGAGTTTTTACCGATAAGCTCGTCCATGCGATCAATTTTTCGCAATACTTTTTCGTCTTCACGTTTAAGAATCTTATGGGCCATGTGATTACGTGCGCCATTCAGAAGCACGAGACACTCCCATAGCCACTCGTCCTCCTCTCTCCAATACATCGCCTTCGCCAGAGAGAGGCTCTGGCAAAAAGTGATCCTTTCCAAGTTAAAGTGCTGAACTGCTACCAGTTTTTTGCCTATTAGCTCGTGCAACAGCTCTTCTGCAAGCATGTGCGCACGCAGGATAAGTAACTCTAATTCTCCTGGCTGCTGAACTAGGCTGAGGTACCTGATTAAGCTTTCATTAACCTGACTATTTGCCACTGTCACTAGCTCCTGACATCTAATAAGTTATTAAGCAATTCCACCGACTTTACCAACATCCACAACTTTTGCAAAATGCCAAGCAAGGACACTGCCTACTTCTCATACCACACCAACTGCGTCCCCCAGTCCCAGCCGTTCTCGCACTCGGTGCAGCGCGATACCTTTATCCCCGGATCAAACAGGCTGTTGTCGATGAGCACATCCACCACCTGGTCCGGCTCAACGGTTACGGTAGCGGTGTAGGTCTTCCACGACTTGTTGTTCTCCCATTTCGATTCGTCGGTGAAGGGGATGCGCGTCTCGACCTCGTATTCGCCCGCGGGGAGGTTTCTGCTGTAGCGGGCATCCCGCGGTATCATGATCCGCTCGCTCCCCAGCCGCACCTCGCTGTCGACCTTGGTCTTCCACCAAACCCGTATGCCGCCGTTGGCCCGCTTGAGGGTCCAGTTCCGGCTGGTCTTTTCCCTGTCCTTGACGACAACCGTCTCTTCCAGCGGTTGATAGCCGCCAAGCTCTATGCGCAGCCGGTACTCCCCCGCCTTCATCCCTTTTCTGCGCAGGGGCGTGTCGCCCAGCAGCTCTTCCTCCAGAAACACCTGCGCTCCCTCGGGCTTGGTGAGCAGCTCCAAATCACCGCCCTTTACCGGCGAGACTCCGCCGAACCACGTCGTCAGCTTGCCCGAGAGCTCGGCAAGGACATCCATGAACTGCTCTTCGCTCCCCTGGGCCTTGTCGAGAAAACGGACATCGCCGGTCCTGAGATCGATAAGCTGCAGATCGAGACGATACTTCGGCCCCACTGCCAGGAAACTCCCCGAGAGGAGGTAGCGGGCGTGCAGCCCTTCGATCATCTTCTTCCGCGCCTCGGACGAGAAGTAGCCCGCCTCGATCTTCTCGGAGGCAAGAAACTCCACGGTTCGTGCCGATGGGATCACTGAAATGCCGGGAATGGACGAAAGGTCCACTGCCAAAGTGGTGGCTATGCCGCTGGTGATGTCCTTCCCTTGATCGGTGCCGGAAAACTCGATCGGGACCATGACGACGGCGGTTGTCGGCGCTTCCTGGGCAAAGACAGCGGAGACATTCAGGAGAACCAGACAGAGAACGATGTGACGTAGCGCTTTTATCATTCATGACCTCTCAATTGAATCGTATGTCCGCCTTTTCCCGTAACTCTTTCCGATACTCTTCCAATCGCTCATTGGTCTTCTTCTCTATCAAGAACTCCCTCAACTCATCCCTGAACTCCCTGAAGTTCTGGTCGCCCATCCCCTCCTTGTTTGCCTCGAAGAAGCGCTTGACCTCCTCCATGTCCACCCGCACCATGAGCCTGATGCGCCGCTCGATAAACCGGCGGATGAGAAGCTGGTCCTTGAGCTGTTCCCGCATGTCGGCCTCGGTCATATCGGCGTCGGCCAGGGCTTTTCTGAATGCCTCTTCGTCAGTATACCCGGCTTTTACCTGGCGTACCGCGTCATCGATCTCTTCCGCTGATATCTCCGAAATCATCAGCCGCCGTGCTTCCTGGACCAGAAGCCTGCGGTCGACCAGCTCCTCCAGAATCTCTTTTTCGAGGACAGGTCTTTCGCGCCGCTCCGACGGATTGCGCAGACGATTGACCTCAATGGCGTCATCGAGGTCGCTGCGGGTTATGATGTCGCCGTTGACTATCGCCAGTATGCGGTCGATGACTTCGGCGTGGGCGTTAATCGCCGGCAAGAATGCTAAAGCAAGAACCAGAGAGCTTCTTATAAACATACAGGACCATTTCCTGTCATTCCGGCGAACGCCGGAATCCAGTTTATTAAAATAATTAGATATCCTCTGGACACCGGTTTTCACCGGTGTGACAACATTTTGGAAAGTCATGAGAATCAGCCCATACATTAGAATGAATACCCCAAGGTAAAGTGCCATTCACTGGTGCTTTCGCCGTACTCACGGTCGAGCTTCACCGCATAGTCGAGCCGCAGCGGTCCAACGGGTGTGCGGTAGAGGACACCGAAGCCGGTGGTCGATTTCAAATTGCTTACATCCATATCGCTCAGCGACTGCCAGACGTTGCCGCTGTCGACGAACACCGCCCCGGCAAGGCTGTCATAGAGCGGGAACCGGACCTCGGCGTTGATGATCACCATGGCGTTGCCGCCGGTGGGGGCGCCGTCAAAACCTTTGGGGCCGAGGGTATCGAGCGAATAGCCGCGCACCGTGGTCCGGCCGCCGATGAAGAAGCGCTCCGATATGGGAAGCTGGGCGTCGCCCGAAAAGGTCTCGGATATGCCGAACCTGCCCGAGAGAGCCAGCGTCGTTCTGCCCCACGGCGTGTAATACCAGCTGCTCTGCCCCGTGAGCTTGTAAAAGTTGATCTCGGAACCCAGCCCTTCCGACGCGTATTTAAGGGTAAGTCCGTTGAGGAACCCCTTCGTCGGGTCAAGCGGGTTGTCGCGGGTATCCCAGGTAAGAGAGGGGATGATACTGGCGATGTCGATCCGCCCGCTGTCCTCTTCCCTCAGGATGGCGCCCTGCTTTACGCTCCGCACATCGGCATTTTCAAACTGGTAGAGGATCGACCCCTTCAGGGTGTCGGTCAGGTCCTTCTCTATGCCGGCGGTGGTGCCGATAATGTCGAGGTCGTACTCCTTCCGTTCGAGCCGCTGCTTAATGACACTGGCCCGAAAATCGTAGGGTTTGTTGAAGAGGCGCGGCTCCTTGAAGTTGATGGAATACTTGCTCTCGATGGCGCTGATCTCACCCCGGAAACCCAGGTAGCGGTTGAGGCCCCACAGGTTGTTGTAGGAGACGTCGAAGGTTCCCCGGAAACGCTCCTCGTCGCCGTAACCGATACCGACCTCCACCGCCCCGGCGTTCTTCTCCTTTACCTTCATCACCAGGTCTTTTACGTACGTCTTCTCCTCCTTGTCCGCCGGCTCGAACATGACGGAAGAAAAGAGGCCGGTCCGGTAAACCCGGCCCTGGTCCTTGAGTATCTTTTCATAATTGAAGGTCTCTCCCTCCTTCACGGTGATCTCGCGCTTGACGACCTTGGGCCTGGTAAGTTCAAGACCGGTCATCATGATCCGGCCGACCGTCACCGGCTTGTCTTCGCTAATAGTGCAGGTCAGTTCAACACCGCTTTTGTCCTCGCTGAACCGCTGGTCTATCGCCACATCGGCATAGATGTACCCGCGGTTGGCATAGAGCGACAACAGGCTGTAACGGCTTTCCCGCACCATCTTCTCGCTGAAAGTGCCGCCGCTCTCGACCTTGATGGCCTTCATGATCTCGGCGGAATCGATCGCCGCATTCCCCTTGATGGAAAGCCCGCTGACTTTCGTCTGCACTCCCTCGTCGACCCCAAGGGTCAACCGCACCTCGTCTCCCTCGATATCGACCTTCTGTTGCGTAACGGAAGTCCCCAGATATCCGTGGTCGGCATAATGGGCGACGATAGCGGCGACATCGTGCTCCAGGGCCTCGTCGGTAAAGATGCCTCCGCTAAACCACCCCTTCTCCTGCAACTCCATTACTGAAAGAAGCTCGTCGCGGGGGATCGCCCTGTTCCCCTCGAAACTGATCTTCGCAAGGCGGACCTTCCGCCCCTCGTCCAGGCTGAAATCGACATGGAATACACCGGGCTCTCTCCTGATTTCCGCGGACACCTTCGCAAAGTACCAGCCGTTCTTTTTGTAGAACCTATCGAGCGCCTCTTTTGCCTCCTCGACACCCCCTTCGGAAAGGTCATGGCTCTCGGCAAAGGGAAGCTGCTTCGTCAGGGCCTTGTCCGAATACCGTTTGTTGCCGGAGAATGTCACATCCAGCCTGTCCCCGGCCTCGATTGGAAACTCCATTGTCACCGATATGCCACCGGGCTCGCCGTGTATCACCGGCTTGCCGATGGTCGCATGCAGATATCCGGCATTTCTGTATCTCTTTTCCAGCGCCTCGACGGTCCTGTCAACGTACTTACGGCGAAACGGATCTCCCGGTTTAAGCGGCGCCAACTTTGCCAATTCCTCGACGGGCAAGACTGTATTGCCGGTAAAATCGACCCGGCTTATGCGGACCTGCTGCCCCTCGTCCACACTTACCGTTACATCAACAATGCCATCGCTCTTCCGCGGGGTAATGGTCACCACGACACCAAGGTGTCCTTCCTGCCGATACCGCTCCTCCAGAGCCTCCAGGCTCTTTTTGGCCTTCCACTCGGTGAACTCCTCCCCCTCTTTAATGAACAGAATCCGCTTCACCTTCTTGTCCGAGAGGGAGCGATTCCCCTCGACGGACACAGTGGTCACCAACTCTGTCGGGACAATGGTAAAGGTGAGACGGACCCCGCCTTTTTCCTCCACGGCATCGACCGCTACATCCCGTCCAAGCCCTTCGTCATAGAGGGCCTTCATGGCCTCGCGGACAGCACGCTGGCTGAAAGGGTCGCCGGGCCGGATAGCAACAAGACGCTTAAGATCATAGTCCGGCGGCTGTCCCTGCACCGAGAACTCGATGGAACTGATCGTCTTCCCCTGAAGGGTGGCGGCAAAAAGAGGCGCGGAGAGAAACAGCAGCAGAAAAACGCTCACTCCCGCCAGAACCAGTTTTTTCATCATGAACCTTGATGGACTCCCAATAAAACTGAACGAAGTATTGTCGTCATTCCGGCAAAAGCCGGAATCCATGCATTTCTCTATGCCGCAAAATTCCTGGACCCCGGCTTTCACCGGGGTGACAACTTTTTTACAAAAACCCCAGACCTTCAAAAGGGTTAGTTTACCTGAACTCAAACCGGTACTTCAGGTCCGCCTTCACCCGCCCTTTTTCATCCTTCTTCCCCACCAGCGACACGTTCTTCGCCAGTTTGTACTCCACCGTCATCACCTGTTCCTCGGTCGAACCGATATTGGCCGTGTACGTCACCAGCAGACGCTCGTTGAGAAGGCGCTTGCCCACGGTAAGCCGGGCGCCGCCCGACGACTGGATGCCCCCCGCGTAGGGGTCCAGCTGGAAACGGTCGAAACCGGTAATCCGCTTCACCCGCTCCTCCATTACATCCTGCACCTGGCCGGTAACGAAGGACACTGCCTCGCCCGCCGCCATTCCGCCCTCTCCTCCACCAAGCTCCGCCCCGGTCTTGCCCACGGTCAGCAGTCCGATGACATCGATATCGGGCAGGGGCGGGTCGGACTGGAGGTTTACCGCAAAACGGTCCAGCGTGCCCGAGAGGTTCATGCTTACCTTGTAATCCCTGATAGCGGTATTCGCCGTTATGTTGAATGAAGGGTATATCCGGTCGGGATCGGAGAATTCGACGACGGCCGAAGAGATGGTGTAATCGGTGCTCCGCAGATAGACGTTCCCCTTTGCCGCCTCAAGCCGTCCCAGCACTTGGGGGCGGTTCACCGTCCCTCGGAGATAGAGGTCGACGCTTATGGGCAGTCGCGCCAGATTGTTGTCGATGACAAACTTCTCCTCGCCGAAACAGTGGACATTCAGGGCCGCCGGACCGATGAGGGGGATGTCGAATTCCAGCACGGGGAGACCGCCCTTTTCCTTGCCTTTGAGAATGGCCGTTTTCCAGTCGATCCGTTTGGTATAGCGCGCCCGGTCGAGCATCACTTCACCACTGATCAGCTGCCCCTTTTGGGTCTTTTCATAGTTGAGGCGTCCGTCGAGAATGGCGGTGAGGGCGTCTTCGTGCCGGTAGTGGAAATTATCGATGGAGAGGGTAAGAAAGATCGAGTCGGGCATGAACTTCTTCAGGATCATTTGTCCCGTACCGGTAAAGGTACCGCCGCTCGCCAAGCCCCGCAGCGACTGGAGTATCACCTCGTCATGGCCGAACATGAAGACGGCGTCGAGGTCGGTGATGCGGTACTTTACGTCCTGGACCTTGAACTGGCCGTCGGCCACGTGAAAGATTCCCGTAGTATCGGGGTCATCCCAGGGGCCTTCTATGGAGAGGACCAGGTCGGAACGGCCCGATGCCCCTTCCAGCTTTTTGGAAAATGCCTTCAACAGGTTGACCTCCGCCTCGCCCCGGACAAGAAGGTCGTACGACTTGCCGATGCGAATGCTTCCCAGCGCATCGAAGGAGGTCCCCTTCCCCTTGAAGGCCAGGGTGCGGATCGTCACCGTTTCACCCTGCACGACAAGATGAAGCGGCCCGTCGCCCACGATCGGGTACCCTTCAACCTGCGCCTTGACCGATGAGAGGTTGACTACTCCCCGCAATGCCGCCTTCTCCGTGCCCTCTCCCGCAAAAGCCACACTGCCCTGGGCTG
>JAOUDF010000265.1 GCA_029859385.1 Nitrospirota bacterium | reverse complement strand
GGGATCACGAACTCCTTGAATGACTTCGTCGAAGGGTCATATTTGACCAGTTGGTGGCTGGTCCTCTTGCAGAACCAGACGATCCCCTTCCTGTCCACCACCACCTCATTGGGCACTCCTGGATTGCCGGGTATCTTGATCTCCTCCATGGCTCCGGTGCGAGGGTCAAGGCGGCCCAGGCGGTTGCCCTGGGCTTCGGTAAACCAGACCTGCCCTTTGCCGTCGAGGGCAATCCCCCAGGGTTGACTGTTTATCGTCGGTATGGGGTACTCACGTATTTTACCTGTCGCCGTGTCGAGTGCACCGATCTTGTTTCCTTCCAGTTGTGTAAACCAGAGAATACCGTCGGATGCGAGGGCCAGCTTTGCGGGACGACTCCTGGGAGTTGGAATTTCAAATTCCCTGAACTCGTTCGAGACGGGGTTAAAAAAGCCGATCTGGTTCGCGTCATTCTCGGTAAACCACACATTCCCCTTTTTATCCACCACCAGGTCCATCGGGTTGCTCTTGACGGTCGGCACCTGGAATTCCTTGAAAACACCGGTAGTCGGGTTGAAGATGCCGATCTTGTTCGCCTCGACCTGGGTGAACCAGAGGTTCCCGACGCCATCGATGGCGATTGAAATCGGAAGGCCGTTTTTCGTCGGTATCGGGAAATAGGTGAAGGCGGAATTCATCGACTTCGCGGCAGTGGGAGTTGATGCAGCCGACGAAGGACAGATCGTGGAAAGAGACGCGAGCATTGCCGCGGTTATCGATATGCGCAGAAACTTCTTATTTCGCACTTTTCCCGCGCCTCGAAAGAACAACCACAAACACCCCGAAAAGGATCATTCCGCCAATTGCCAAAACCATCGTAAAGGTCGTCGGGGCAGGTTTGTCCTTTGTCGCATTGGCGGCAGAGGTAGGCGGCGCCAGGGCAGCGGCAATCTCAGAGGCAGGAAGCATCCCTATCTTGTTGGCGTCTCGATCGTTCTCGGTAAACCAGACATTTCCGGCTGCGTCCAGGGCAATGGAGGTTGGCAGGCTGTTGGTGGTTGGTATGGCAAATTCCTTGAACAGGGGGATAGTCGGGTCGAAGAGAGCGATCTTGTTCCCCCGGGTCTGGGTAAACCATACCCTTCCCTTCTGGTCGAGAACAATGCCCATGGGAACGCTGGCAAAGGTGGGGATGGTAGCCTGATCAAAAATGGTAGTGTTGGCCCGGAGCATCCCGAGGGAATTGGTGTTAAGCAGCGTGAACCAGACATTCCCCTTGTCGTCCACGGCCACCTCCGAGGGGTTTGCAAATGCGGTCAGCAGCGGATACTCCGTAAACTTGCCGGTGGCTGGCTCCAGCTTCCCGATGGCGTTTCCCTCTGATTCGGCAAACCACACATTGCCGGCAGCATCCAGGGCAATACCGGCAGGCTGGCCGTTTTTCGACGGCACGGGAAACTCCCGGATTTTTTTCGTCACGGGATCAAGATGACCGATCTTGTTGCCGTTTCGCTCGGTAAACCATACCGCACCGTCTTTGGCAACGACGATGCCATGGGGTGCACTCTGGGGGGTAGGGATGGCGAAGGTTTGAAATTCCCTCGTCACAGGGTCGAGCCTGCTTATCACGTTGCCGTAGCGCTGCACGAACCAGATCGAATCGTCGGGGGCTACGGTGATCGCCGTGGGACTGCCGATGTCGCTGACAGAAAAACTCTTGTCACCTTTGGCTCGTTCGTCAATACCCTTTGCGGAGGGGATCAGCATTTCCTCTATCTTCTCGGTAAGCGGGTCAAGAAAACCTACCCTGTTGCCCGCCTGTTCGGTGAACCACACCTTTCCCTTCGAATCGACGGCGATGCCGTAGGGAAACGAGTAGGGTGTGGCAACCTTGTATTCCTTGATATTGGCAGCAGTCGTCTGCTGCGCGGGGGCCGGGGTAGCATGGGGATGATCTTCGGCCGTTGACCTGTCGGACCACGTCATCAGCAACGCACCAAGCGCCAGGACCGAAAGCAACCAGCTATTTCTTGGTTTCATGACCTTCATGACCCTTGTGGTCCTCATGTCCCTGATCGCCTGCCTGAGGGGAGGCTGCCGGTTGATTCTGAGCAGTATCCTTCTTTATCTGCTCAAGTTCGTCGTAGGTATCGCCGGAGAAGTCTATGCGCCAGGCATTAACTTTAGGGTCGATTTCCAGATTGATCTGGCTCTCCGTTATGCAGCTGCCGAACTTGGAGGGCAGATCGCAGTCGATAAAGACCATTGCCTTGTCGTTCTCGATCTTGCTGCCTTTTACCTTGACCTTCATGCCGACCGGATACTGGCGGATGATATCCTTGAACTTGCCCTCGGGCAGAACCGACCGTTTGGTGCTGACCAGTTTGTACGCCTCTTCCGTGGTCTTCAGACCACCTTCGGCGATATACATGTAGAACTTCTCTACCACCTGCTCGGGAGTCTCGGTCGGGAGGGGCTTGGCCTCTTCCTTCTTGGCGCATGCCATCAAACCTGTCAGGGCAATAAGAATAAAATAGAATGAAACCGAAAATAACCTTCGTCCCATGGCTCCTCACACAAAGACCCCGGCTGAGCCGGCACTAATGTTATACACAAAGAAAAGTCGGGCATACCGTAACGGTATGCCCGACTCATATGACTGACCGGACGGACTTCCGTCGCCCGTCAGAATTACAGCTTGTCTACTACCTTGGCCTTCTCCAGCCTCTTGTGGTCATCAAGCAGGCCCTCAATCTCCTGAGCCTTCTTGTAATCACCAACTGCCAGGTTGGACGGTCCCTTGTCAGGATCATCCACGAAGAAGGTACCTCTCATCTCCAGATGGAGAGGACCGCAGAAGTGCGTGCAGTAGAACTCGAACTCGCCGGAGATATCAGCCACAAACTCCGACACGGCCGATACACCACGCGGCATCTTCAGGTTGGTCCTGAGACCATAAGGCCCGTAGATGGTAAGCCCCATGGTTACGTCCGGGTTCTTGGTAAGACCGGCTGCATTGTCGATGTTGGTCACGATGAGCCTTACCTTGTCGCCCTTGTTGACGCGCACCTGCCTGGGAACGTAGCCGTAGCTGAACGCCCTGACGCGGATCTCCTTCACGCCATCCTTCTCGGTAATGCCGGGCTTCCCTTTATCCCTGGGGATGAAGGAGAATGCGGCATCAGCATGGTGATGAGGGAAGAGTGCCGGGGTTTCCCCCTTAAGCAGGCCCTTCGTCTCGGCCTGACCCATGGTCCAGTCCTTCACGATGTTCGCGAAG
>JAOUDF010000264.1 GCA_029859385.1 Nitrospirota bacterium | reverse complement strand
CGGACGCCGACATCCTCTTCGTTGGTGTCCCCTGGGGGATAGAGGCGAAGGTCGTTCCCGCCGAGGGATTCCCTCTGAGGTGTCTCAAGGTGAAGGGGCTGGCAGGGATGGGCGTCGGGGCCAAGGTCAAGGCGTTGTCGCTTCTTCTGCCCGCCGTGATCGAGGCGAAGGAGATCATCCGGGAGTTTCGGCCCGACGCGGTCATAGGGCTGGGCGGGTACTCATCGGCGCCCCTCCTCATGGCGGCGGTGATGAAAAAGATCCCCTCGCTGGTCATGGAGCAGAATGTGGTCCCCGGCATCACCAATCGTCTTCTCGGACAGGTGGTCCGCCGGGTTGCCGTCTCCTTCGAGGCGAGCATGGCGGCCTTCCCCGCCGGGCGGGCCGTCCACACGGGCAACCCGGTGCGGTCGGAGATGGGGACGGTGGAGCGGAGAGCGGCTCGGACGACCCTGGGGCTTGAGCCGGAGCGGTTCACGCTCCTGGTTTTCGGCGGGAGCCGGGGGGCGCGCAGCATCAACGCCGCCATGCGACAGGCGGCGCCCATGCTGGCGGCGATGAAGGACCGGTTGCAGATCGTGCATCAGACCGGTTCGGACATCAGCACCAAAGAGGTGGAAGAAGCCTACGGTGCGGCCGGTATCAGGTGCATGGCGCGCACCTACATCTACCAGATGGCCGAGGCCTATGCCGCCGCAGACCTCGTAGTCTGCCGGTCCGGGGCCAGTACGGTCACCGAGCTGGCGGTCTGTGGAAGGGCGTCGATACTGGTGCCTTACCCCTTCGCGGCGGGGAACCATCAGGAGTTCAACGCCAGGACGCTGGAGGAAAAGGGGGCGGCCAGGTGTATCCTCGATGCCGCCATCAGCGGCGGGGATCTGCTGGCCCGGGAGATAACGAGCCTCATGGATGACGACGCCGGACGGCATGCAATGGAAGTTGCCAGTCTGTCGCTGGCGAGGAAAGACGCCACTGCGCGGGTTGTTGATGAGTTGGAGAGATTGGCATAGGGGCGCCGGGCTATCAGACTGATCCGACTGATCGGTCGGATCGGACAGATCGGTCCGATAGCCCGGCGCCTAAAGGGAGAAAGAGTTAATGTTCAAAAAAATACAGCACATTCACTTCGTAGGCATCGGCGGCATCGGCATGAGCGGCATCGCAGAGGTGCTCATCAACCTGGGCTACCGCGTAAGCGGCTCCGACCTCAAGGAGACCGATATCACGCGGCGGTTGCAGTCGCTGGGCGGAGAGATTCATGTTGGTCACCGGGCCGAGAATGTAGTGGGGGCCAACGTGGTGGTGACATCGTCGGCGGTGAACCAGTCGAACCCCGAGGTGATCGGTGCCAATGAAAACGGCATCCCCATCATCCCCCGTGCAGAGATGCTGGCGGAGCTGATGCGTCTGAAGTACGGCATTGCTGTGGCCGGTGCCCACGGAAAGACCACCACCACCTCCATGGTGGCGTCGGTGGTGGCCGAGGGAGGGCTCGACCCGACGGTGGTGATCGGCGGCAAGCTCAACAGCCTTGGCTCCAACGCCAAGCTGGGGCAGGGGGAGTTCCTCGTGGCCGAGGCCGACGAGAGCGACGGATCGTTCCTGAAGCTGAGCCCGGCCATAGTGGTCGTAACCAATATCGACAAGGAGCATCTCGACCACTACGGCGACATAAAGCAGATCCGCGAGGCATTCCTGAGCTTCATCAACAAGGTGCCTTTCTACGGCGCTGCCATACTCTGCCTTGACCAGCCGTACATCCAGGGCCTGCTTCCCCTGGTAGAGAGAAGGCACATCACCTACGGCCTTACCGGCCAGTCGGACCTCGTTGCCAGGGATATCAGGTATGAGGGGCTCATTTCAGATTTCGAGGTGGTTTACCGGGGCGAGAGCCTGGGGCGGTTTCAGGTAAGGATGCCCGGTGTCCATAACGTCTACAACGCCCTGGCTGCCATTGCCGTGGGGCTTGAGCTGGAGATCGGTCAGAATGCCATCCGCAAGGCGTTGCGGGAGTTTTCCGGCGTTCACCGAAGGTTCCAGATAAAGGGCGAAGTCGCCGGCATCACGGTAGTGGACGATTACGGCCACCACCCCACGGAGATCATGGCCACGCTCAAGGCCGCAAGGGAATGCCTCGACCGTCGGGTCGTGGCCCTCTTTCAGCCGCATCGCTACAGCCGCACCCGGGACCTTATGGACGAGTTCGCCACGGCCTTCTACCATGCCGACAAGCTTTACCTCTGCGACATCTACGCGGCGGGTGAAACGCCGATCCCGGCCATTACCTCCGAAGGGTTGATGTACACCATTCGCGACCACGGCCACCGGGACGTAAACTACATTCCGAAGCGGGAAGACTTGGCCGCGGCGATCCTCCCTGCGCTGAAAGAAGGGGACGTGGTGCTCACCCTCGGCGCCGGCGATATCTGGAAGACGGGAGAGGAGATACTCGTGCTCCTCAAGGAGGGGGCCAATACCCCCGGTGCTGAAAACGGCGGTTGAGGGATAATATGTCAGAGATCGACTACACAGTGCTGTGTGAAGGTATCGAAGGGAACATCCTCAGGGATGAGCCGATGTCGCGCCACACCATGTACAAGATCGGCGGACCGGCCGACCTGTTTATAGCGCCCGCCGACCGGGGTTCCCTGGCCGCAATCCTCCGGCGTTGTACCGACGGCAGCATACCGGTCTACGTCGTGGGCGGCGGCGCAAACCTGCTGGTCCATGACGAGGGCATACGGGGCGTGGTGGTGCACCTCGGAGGGCTCAAGCGGGCTGAATGGCGCGATGATGACGGACAGCTTTCCCTCCATGTTGAAGCCGGTGCCGTACTCGCGCCCCTTGTCGCCGAGGCCGAACGGCGCGGCTGGAGCGGCCTTGAGTCGCTGGCGGGCATACCGGGCAGCGTGGGAGGCGCGCTGGTCATGAACGCGGGAACCAAGGCAGGTTCCATTTCCGACGTGGTGCGGGAGATCGAGATCATGTCGCTGGACGGACGGGAGACACGGACCATCTCCCGCGATGAGGCAGGCTACGGCTATCGCCGGTCATCCCTCAGCGATGTAGCGGTCATTGCGGCGGTGCTTGACATGAAGAAGGGGGTCCCTGAAGAGGTGAAGGCGGCAACGAACGTTGTGCGCGGCTACCGAAAAGGGCAGCCGGTCGGCGTTCCCTGTGCGGGCTCGGTATTCAAGAACCCTCCCGGTGATTTTGCCGGTCGCCTGATAGAGGCTGCGGGGCTTAAGGGGCAGCGTCTCGGCGGC
>JAOUDF010000053.1 GCA_029859385.1 Nitrospirota bacterium | reverse complement strand
GGACGGTGGCGGTAATGGTGACGCCCTCGACGATGGGGTTGCTGGAGACACCGATCGACCTGCTGAGGTCTACTAGGTTTTCAGCGGCTACCACCAGCTTTGCAAGGACGACCCCTTCTCCGGCAGCAATGGCGGCGAAGGTGCTGGCATAACAGGCCGCCAACCCGAACAGGCAGTACTGGACAGGGTCGGGCTTGATGCCGGTCCCGCCCATGAACGGCGCCGTATCGGCCTCCAGCGTATCAGCGCCGGAGGGGTATTCCACCCGTGCCCTGAACTGGGGCTGCCCCTTCACCAATGTCCACTCCCCCTCTACCCGCTTTGTTTTCTTCGCCTTGGCCGGGTCTTTCTGTACATCATCTATAAACCTCAGGACTGCGTCGGTATTGATATTGTTGATCACCGCTGGTACCTCCGTAACGAGTTTTGGAATTATAGGAACATCATGCGAGCCCTCTTCTCCCAGATCCTTTCTTTTCGCTGGTTATTGATAACAACTGGAACATAAAGGAGATGCCTGGTCCAGCCCCGTTATCAGAGATGGACGGAAATTGAAGCGATATGATTTCCTGCCGGCGGTATCGCGGACCCCTGTCGTAAATGTATGAACAGGCCGGAATGATATTTTTATAGCATTTTTTGTTGCCTTGGCAAGAGGCATGCTCTTGCGCCAGATAGTGTTTGTAAAAAAAACGGGGGATATGATAGCATTTACCGTTATTTCTCGTGATGAAACGGTGAGCGGCGGTCAAAGCGGTGCCGTCGTACGGCCGTTCATGTGCTGTTTATCCTAGGAGGTCCTACACTTTGAAAAAGGTCCTTTTTCTTCTCCTCGTTCTCTTGTCAGCATCGCCCTGCCTTGCGGTGCACCAGGCGCAACATGCCGTAAAATCAGGTGATACCCCCCTCAGCCTGAAGAATATCGATACCTTTGCCCGCGATATACAGGCCTTTTTCCCGAAGCTCAGCGGTGAGGTGGTCTCCGTGAACGAAGACACCGTGGTTACCACCCTAACCAAGGCTGACGGCGTGTTCCCCGGCATGCGACTGAGTATCTTCAGGGTGGGCAAGGAGTTCCGGCATCCTGTCACCAAGGAGGTGCTGGGGCGTTTCGAGGAGTATCCCGGTACCATTGAAATTGTGACGCCCGGCGACAAGGAATCAACCGCCCGCCTTGTAGAGAAGAAGGGGGAGGTAAAGGCCGGAGACAAGATCCGCGTCTCCTCGGACAAGATAACCCTGGCGCTGATCCCTGCTTCCATTGATGTTGACCGCGGCGGCCTTTACAGCCTCAATGACGCCCTCCTCGGCACGGAGCGGTTTGAGGTGACCGACCAGGATGAGGTGTCTCTGGCGCTCCTTGAAGAAGGGTTTATCGGCAAGGTCGAGCCTGCTCCCACCGTAATAAGCAAACTGGCGGGCATATTCAATGTCCAGTATATCGCCATGGTCAAGGTGCACGCCGACGACAAAAAGGCCAATTTCGATGTAACGCTCTATTCCGGTGAGGGGAAGAGTATTGCCCGCTTCGACGACCAGGTCAACGTGGCGACGGGAGAGTACCGGGCCGGAGAACTTGGTTTCGCGATCTATGAAGGAAGGAGCCGCGACTACTGGCGCACCGAGGAGTTCCGCTTCATCGGTCGGAATATGGTCAACGCCGATGTTGACGGTGATGGACGCAGGGAACTGGTCATAAATGACGGCGAGCGGATTCATGTTTCCCGCTACGTGGGAAATCTTCTGCAGGCGGTATGGACCAGCGAGAAAGAAAAGAATCAGGACCTTGTCTACCTCGACGCAGCCGACCTCAACAAGGATGGTATCGCGGAGATATATGTCACCAATGTCTGGGGCGGCAAGCTCAAGTCGTATGTTCTTGAGTACCGGGGCGGAGAATTCAGAAAGATATGGCAGGATGTCCCGCTCTATTTCCGGATCGTCAACCTGCCCAAGCGTGGCCCTACACTGATAACCCAGGAGATGAGCATGATGGAGAGCTTCCGGGGTGAGATCAGGGCTTATGAGAGAAAGGGTGATGCCTACACGGCATCGGATGTCCTCAATACGCCAAAGGGGGTTGAGATCTACGGCTTCGGCATGGGCGACATCGACGAGGACGGCAAGTACGAGACCGTGGTAATCGATGACGAAGACCTGCTGGTGGTATACGACGACCAGGGGAAGGTGAAATGGAAGAGCGCCGAACGTTACGGCGGTTTCAAGAGCGCCTTCGATTACCAGAAGCTCGACAAGCCTGCCGGTGAAGAGACGGCGGTTACCATAAAGGGGCGCGTACTTGTCACCGACCTCGACGGCGACGAAAAACTCGAGATCGCCGTTATCCGTAATGTTCCGGTCAGCTACTATCTGCGCAGGTTCAAGGTTTTTCAGGCCGGTGAGATCCACGCCCTGCGCTGGGAAAACGGCAAGCTTGAAGGTAAGTGGAAGATCAAGGACGTGGAAGGGTATATCTACGACTTCACCGTGGGTGATATCGTCAATGACGGCCGCAGGAATGTGGCGGTAGTTGCCGGTACCGGCATGAAGGAGATCAAGCTGGAGAGCATCGCGAGCATACCCAACTTCTTCAGGGACAGGAGCCGTCTCTTCATATACCATCTGCCCAGCTGGTAAATCCGGCGGTCTGTAGAGAGTACAGGATGAATGCCGCAGTGAACCTTACCAACGATGAACTCTATTCCCAGGTAAAGCAGGGCCCCCTGCCCGGTCATGTCGCCATCATCATGGATGGCAACGGCCGGTGGGCCGAAAAGCTTGGCCTGCCCAGGATCAAGGGGCACCACGCCGGAATGGAGTCGGTGCGCGAGGTCGTAACCCTTTGCGCCGACCTCAAGCTACAGGCCCTTACACTCTACGCCTTTTCGGCGGAGAACTGGCGAAGGCCCGGCCCTGAAGTATCGGCCCTCATGACCCTCCTTCAGACCTATCTCAAGAAGGAAGTGGATACGATGATGGACAACGATATCCGCTTCAGGACCATAGGTCGGCTGGATGAGCTTCCGGCGGCGGCCCGCAAGTGGGTGCAGAAGACCGTCGATACCACGGCGGGCAACAGGGGGATGATCCTCAACCTTGCCCTGAGCTACGGTGGCCGCGTCGAGCTGACCGATGCGGTGAAGAAGATCGCCGAATCGGTGCGGGACGGTCGTCTGGATGTCGAGGAGATCAATGAGGAGCTGATCAGCAATACCCTCGATACCGCGGGCCTGCCCGACCCCGACCTGATGATTCGGACCAGCGGCGAACACCGGATCAGCAATTTCCTTCTCTGGCAGCTGGCCTATTCCGAACTCTATTTTACCAACGTGCTCTGGCCCGACTTCCGCCGTCGGGACATGCTGCTGGCCATTCGCGACTACCAGAAGAGGGAGCGGCGCTTCGGTCGGATCACCCAGCAGCTGGCGACGACTGTCAGCAGTGTTGGCGGCGGGGAGCGGTAATGCACAGTAAAAGGTGGCTGGCGGCCCTCGTCTTCCTCCCGGTCTTTTACCTGGTGGTTTCATCTTCCTCATCCGTTCCCTTTTTCATCGTTGCGGCCATTGCCTGCGCTCTGGGCCAGTGGGAGTTCTACCGGATGTGCGACGGCGGCCCCCTTGTCCCCCTGCGAATTACGGGGGTGGTGGCCGGTCTGGTCCTGCTGTTTACGTTTCAGGCGGGTTGCGGCGATGCGGCGTTTCTCCCTCTGATGACGGCGATTTTTCTGGCGCTCGGCACCATCCGCCTCTTTGCCGACCGGGATACGAGGGGGGCGTTGCTGGAAATCGCCGTTACCTTCGCTGGCGTCGTCTATGTGGCGGGGCTGTTGGGACACCTTATCCTCCTCAGGGGGATGGAGCAGGGGGGGCATTTGATCTTCCTCCTCTTCCTTGCCACATGGGCGGGGGATACGGGGGCCTACTATGCCGGAAGGAGTCTTGGCAGGCACAAACTGTATGAAAAGATCAGCCCGAAGAAGACCCGTGAGGGAGCCATCGGAGGGCTTCTTGCCAGTATAGGTGCCGTATTAATCGCGAAGTTCTGGTTCCTGCCCGAGCTGTCTGTCGGCCAGTGTGTCGTGCTGGGTTGTTTGCTTGGAGTTTCCGGACAGATCGGCGATCTTGTTGAATCGCTCATCAAGCGGAGCCTCTCGGTGAAGGATTCCGGTTCGATCATCCCGGGACATGGCGGTATCCTCGACCGGGTGGACAGCCTCCTGTTTTCAGGTCCGGTACTCTACTATTATCTGAAATATCTCTGATGGATACAGTCAGAAAGCTCTCCATTCTCGGCTCCACGGGCTCCATCGGCGTCTCCACCCTCGAGGTGGCAGGCCGTTATCCCGACAGGTTTGAAGTGGTCGCCCTGGCCGCCGGTCGCAACGCCGACGGTCTCGAGGAGCAGATAAGAAAGTTCAGGCCGAAGCTGGTCTCGCTGACCGACGCATCAGCCGCCGCATCGCTACGGACAAGACTAAACGGCTTGAACGTGGAGATACGCTCCGGCATCGAGGGACTTATTGCGGTGGCGGAAATGTCAGAGACCGATATGGTCATCTCCGCCATCGTCGGCGCGGCGGGGCTTGTGCCGACCATGGCGGCCATCCGGGCGGGGAAGAAGGTCGCCCTCGCCAACAAGGAGACCCTGGTGATGGCCGGGGAGATCGTCATGCGGGAGGTCCGGGAGCGGTGCGTGGAGCTCTTCCCCGTCGACAGTGAACACAGCGCCATCTTCCAGTCGATGCACGGCCAGCGGCGGGAGGACATACGACGCCTCATCATCACGGCATCGGGCGGCCCGTTTCTCGATACCTCCGAAGCCGGACTCAGGGAGGTGACTGCGGCCCAAGCGCTGCGTCACCCCAACTGGAGCATGGGGAAGAAGATTACCATCGATTCGGCCACCCTCATGAACAAGGGGCTGGAGGTGATCGAGGCCCACTGGCTCTTCGATGTGCCGTCGGAGCGGATAGACGTGGTGATTCATCCGCAGAGCATCATCCATTCCATGGTAGAATATTGCGACGGCTCGGTGATCGCCCAGATGGGGGTGCCCGACATGAAAGGCCCTATCTCCTACGCCCTGGGCTATCCCAAACGGCTTGAGGAGACCGGCATCGGCCTCGACCTGGTGAAGATCGGTTCCCTCACCTTCAGGGAGCCCGACCTCGACCGCTTCCCCTGTCTGCGCTATGCGTACGACAGCCTCAGGGAAGGCGGCACCATGCCCGCCGTACTCAACGCCGCCAACGAGGTGGCGGTGCAGGCATTCCTCGACGGTCGGGCCGGGTTCATGGACATTCCGCGCGTCATCCGGGCGACCATGGACCATCACCGCAACACCGCGGCGGACAGCATCGAGGGCGTCCTTAATGCCGACCGCTGGGCAAGGGAAGAGGCAAATAGGCAATTGCAGTTGTAGGGCGCCGGGCTATTGGTCCGATCAGTCCAATCCGACCGATCAGTCGGATCAGTCCAATAGCCCGGTGCCCCTTCATGATCAGCATTCAACTATTTTTCGGGAGAAACCGTGTTAACAAGTCTTGTATCATTCATCATTGTGCTGGGAGTACTGATCTTTGTCCATGAACTGGGGCATTTCCTCGTCGCCAAGAAGTCGGGGGTCGGTGTGCTCAAGTTCTCGCTGGGCTTCGGCCCCAAGCTTTTCGGTATAAAGCGGGGCGAAACCGAATACCTCATATCGGCCTTCCCGCTGGGCGGGTATGTCAAGATGGTGGGCGACGACCCGTCGGAGGAGCTGTCCGAAGAGGACCGCGCCAAGGCCTTCAACCATAAGTCGGTGGGTAAAAGGACGGCCATTGTCTTTGCCGGCCCCTTTGCCAACTTCCTGCTGGCCTGGCTGATCTTCACCATAATCCTGGCCATCGGCCTCGCCATCCCCATCCCCCGCGTCGACTCGGCGCTGCCCAACATCAACACCGTTCTCGAAGGATCTCCGGCCGAAGAGGCGGGAATAAAGGGCGGTGATCGGGTACGCTCCATCGACGGTGTCAATGTCGATACCTGGGACGAGATGACGAAGATCGTCCGCAAGAGCCCCGACAAGAAGCTCCACTTCGTCATCGAGCGGGACGGAAAGATGGTCGAAACCGACGTCACCCCGAAGGCGAAGCCCGACGACAAGGAGCCGATCGGGCAGATAGGGGTCAGCAGCCAGGCCCTCGTCGGCGCCGTACTGAAGGCCGACAATGTCCTCATGTCTCCCATCATTGGTGTACAGGCGGTCTGGGAGTGGTGCGGCGTCATCGTGGAGAGCGTCAAGAAGCTGGTCACCGCCGAGGTATCAGCCAAGAACATCGGCGGTCCGGTGCTCATCGCCCAGCAGGCCGGGGCCCAGGCCAAGGAAGGAGTGCTGCCGCTCATCATGTTCATGGCCGTCATCAGCGTCAACCTGGGGATACTGAACCTGCTCCCCATCCCCGTGCTCGACGGAGGCCACCTCTTCTTCTTCATGATAGAGGCCCTCATCGGGAAGCCGCTTGACATAAAGCATCGCGAGATCGCCCAGCAGATAGGGCTGGTATTGCTGCTGGCGCTTATGGTCTTTGCCTTCTACAACGACATCATGCGGTTGTTTACGCAGCGATAACAAAAATATCGCCATGAAGATCATTCGAAAACCCACCCGTCAGGTCAGCGTCGGCAACGTGAAGGTAGGCGGCGACGCCCCCATCTCCGTGCAGTCGATGACCAACACCGACACCCGCGACGTTGCCGCCACCGTGGCGCAGATAAAGGCGCTGGAAGAGGCGGGCTGCGAGATCGTCCGCGTGGCCGTGCCCGACATGGAGGCGGCCGAGGCGCTGGGGCGCATAAAGGCCGCCATCACCATCCCCCTCATCGCCGACATCCACTTCAACCATGTGCTCGCCCTGGAGGCGCTGAAGCAGGGCGTCGACGGCCTGCGGCTCAACCCCGGCAACATCGGCGACGAAAGCCGCATACGGCAGGTCGTTACGGCGGCGAAGGAGCGGCAGGTGCCGATTCGCATCGGCGTTAACGCCGGGTCGCTGGAGGAAGATCTGCTGGAGAAGCATGGTTGGCCGACCTCCGAGGCCATGGTGGAAAGCGCCATGCGGCATATCCGCATCCTCGAAGAGATGGACTTCTTCGACATAAAGGTATCGGTCAAGGCCTCCGACGTGCCGCGCACCATCGAGGCCTACCAGCTGCTCTCGCAAAGGGTTGACTACCCGCTTCACCTCGGGGTGACCGAGGCGGGGACCCTGCTCACCGGCACCATAAAGTCGTCGGTCGGGCTGGGCATCCTGCTGGCCGACGGCATCGGCGATACCCTGCGCATCTCCCTCACCGCCGACCCGGTGGAAGAGGTAAAGGTCGGGTTTGAGCTGCTCAAGGCGCTTCAGCTGCGCTACAAGGGCGTCAATGTCATCTCCTGCCCCACCTGCGGACGGATGCAGATCGACCTCATCAAGCTGGCGCAGGAGGTGGAACAGCGGCTGGCCCACATCAAGACGCCGCTCAACGTGTCGGTACTCGGCTGCGTGGTCAACGGCATCGGGGAGGCCAAGGAGGCCGATGTCGGCATCGCCGGTGGCAAGGGAGTGGGGCTCCTCTTCCGCAAGGGACAGGTTGTGCGGAAGGTTAAGGAAGAAGAGCTGGCCGATGCGCTGGTGGCCGAGGTGGAGGCGCTGGCGGCGGAGATGGGGGAGAGAGAAAGCTCTGTAAGCTAGGATTTATTAATCAAAAGGTAAATGAGATGAGCACATCACCAGATGGGATCCATACTGCTGATTTAGATTATGCCGGTGAGATTCCGTTTGGCCCTGCCTATTACTCGCTTATAGTTGATGGTACGAAAATTAAGGATAGAATTTTTGGAGACAGAGTAACGTGGTCAGATAATTCGAGGTATCTCGCTGCTGAAGAATGGCTCTCAACGAGTTCAAAGGAGGGTCCTATTACCAGAGTGGTGTTGTTTGATATGGCGAATAGCAATCTGTCAGAATTCAATCCCATTAATAAAGGTTTTGCCTGCGATTTTGTGTTTTCAAAAAATATTCTGATATATCGGAAACATTACTTCGGCAAAGGAATAATCAGCGAAGTAGAAGTTGATATCGATTCCATCAAAAACTGGAAATCAATTAATCTTTAAAGTATTCAATCATTACTGACGTGAACAGCCCAACTTGAAAGGACCTTCATGCGCTACTCCCAACTTCTTATTCCCACATTGAAAGAAACCCCTGCCGATGCTGAGGTTATCAGCCACAAGCTGATGCTCCGCGCGGGAATGATCCGCAAGGTTGCGGCGGGGATCTATACCTATCTGCCGATGGGGCTTCGGGTCATCCGCAAGGTCGAGAACATCATCCGCGAGGAGATGAACCGCGCCGGGGCTCAGGAGGTGCTGATGCCCGCAGTGCAACCGGCGGAGCTGTGGCAGGAGAGCAAGCGGTGGGATTTTTATGGCAAGGAGCTTATGCGGATAAAGGACCGGCACGACCGGGAATTCTGCATCGGTCCGACGCACGAGGAGGTCATTACCGACCTGGTGAAGCGCGAGGTGAAGTCGTACCGCCAGCTGCCGCTGAACCTCTATCAGATTCAGACCAAGTTTCGTGACGAGATACGCCCCCGCTTCGGCCTGATGCGCGGCCGCGAGTTCATCATGAAGGACGCCTATTCCTTCCACAAGGATGAGGCCAGCGTGGACGAAGGGTATCGCGCGATGTATGAGGCGTACAAGCGTATCTTCAGTCGGTGCGGCCTTGATTTCAGGGCGGTAGAGGCGGACACGGGGACCATCGGCGGCAGCTTCTCGCACGAGTTCATGGTGCTGGCGGAGACGGGCGAGGACTTCATCGCCTCGTGCGACACCTGCGATTACGCAGCCAACATGGAGAAGGCTGAGTCGCGCAGCAAGCGTGTCCTTCCCGGTGAGAAGGAGCCGGAGAAGCCGATGGAAAAGGTAAGCACCCCCGGCAAAAAGGCGGTGGACGAGGTGGCGGCTTTTCTGAAGACGACTCCGGAGAAGCTGGTGAAGACGCTGATCTACAAGACGGATGATGGCCGTTTTGTGGCGGTGCTGCTGCGCGGTGACCACGAGGTGAACGACGTGAAGCTCAAGCACCTGGTGGATGCCAAGGAGGTAGAGCTGGCGGCTCATGCCGATGTGGAGCGGTTGACCAATGCGCCGTCGGGCTTTGCGGGGCCTGTCGGGCTTGCGGGGATTCCGATCTACGCCGACCAGACCGTGGATGAAATGGCCAACTTTATCGTTGGCGCCAACGAGGGGGATGCCCATTACGTGAACGTCAACTATCCTCGCGACTTCAAGGTCGAGCGCTTCGCCGACCTGCGCAAGGTGGTGGTGGGCGATTCGTGCCCCCGCTGCCACGGCAGCCTGCGGATATTCAAGGGGATCGAGGTAGGGCATGTCTTCAAGCTCGGCACCAAATACAGCGAGGCGATGAAGGCGGTATTCCTCGACGAGGAAGGGAAAGAGAAGCCATTCATCATGGGCTGCTACGGTATCGGCGTGGGGCGGACGGCTGCGGCGGCGATTGAGCAGAACCACGACGAGTTCGGCATAAAGTGGCCGTTGCCCATTGCACCCTTTACGGTCGCGGTGATTCCGCTCAACGTCAACGATGCGGCGTCGATGGAGACGGGTGAGGCGATCTATCGCGAGTTGCTCTCGCAGGGCATCGACACAATGATCGACGACCGCGACGAGCGGGCCGGGGTGAAACTCAAGGATGCCGACCTGGTGGGTATTCCTCTCCGCGTGGTTATTGGTGAGCGCGGTCTCAAGGAAGGCGTGGTGGAGATCAAGGACCGGCGTACCGGAGTGGTGGACAAGGTGCCGGTGGCCGAGGCGGTGACGAAAGTGTGTGACGCATTGAAAAACGCATGATCTACTCTGTCGACGTTGCTCGATGCCCGTGCTATAGTGGAAGAATTGTTGATGCTGCAGGCTAAGATTTCAACATAGGTGGCCGATAAAAAGAGGGTTGTTTCTACTTTAGCAGGAGATATCTATGTCTGAATTGAGAAAAGATCCCGTCGTTGGCCGATGGGTTATCATATCGAGTGAGCGGGGAAAGCGCCCCACGGACTTTACCGACCAGAGGACTGCGAGAAAGGGCGGTTTCTGCCCCTTCTGCGAGGGTAACGAGCATGTAACACCGCAGGAGATCATGGCCTACCGGGGAAACGGTGCCGCTCCCAACGCCCCCGGGTGGACCCTCAGGGTTGTGCCCAACAAGTTCCCGGCGCTTATGATCGAAGGCGACCTGAACAAGGCCGGCGAGGGGATGTTCGACAAGATGAGCGGCATCGGGGCTCATGAGGTGATCATCGAGACCCCCAACCACAAGGAAGTCCTCTCCTCCATGCCGGAAAAGAGGGTCGAAGACCTCTTCTGGGCCTGCAAGCAGAGGATGGAAGACCTCCGGAAGGACCCCCGATTTATCTATGCCCTGTTGTTCAAGAACGAAGGGATAGAGGCGGGGGCCACCCTTGAGCACAGCCACTCCCAGTTGATTGCGCTTCCCATCGTGCCGAAGCGCGTAAAAGAGGAGATCGACGGCGCCAAGCTCTACTACCACTACAAGGAGCGCTGCGTCTATTGCGACATCGCTCGTCAGGAAATAAGCAGCGGCGCGCGCATAATCGCCGAGAATGCCGACTTCGTCTCCTTCGCCCCCTTTGCCCCCCGGTTCCCCTTCGAGACCTGGATCATGCCGAAGCATCATAGCGCCCACTTCGAGGAGACCGAGGCCCAGGAGATGAACAACCTCACCAAGATCTTCCAGACGGTCATCCGCAAGATGGACAAGACCCTCAACTCCCCGCCGTACAACATGGTTCTCCATACGGCCCCCTTCCGCGGTGTCGACAGGGAATACTATCACTGGCACATCGAAATCATGCCGAAACTCACACGGGTAGCGGGCTTTGAATGGGGCTCGGGCTTTTATATCAACCCGACGCCTCCCGAGGAGGCGGCCAAGTTCATGAGGGAAGCGAAAATCTAGCATGGGGCTTCTCCCATGCCTCTGGTTCTTCACCCACAACGGAGTCCAAGATGAAGATTCTGTTTGCCTCTTCTGAAGCGGCGCCCTTCGCCAAGACGGGCGGACTCGCCGATGTTTCGGGAACACTGCCGAAGTTTATCCGTGAGATGGGGCATGATGTACGGCTTATCATCCCTCTTCATCAATGCATTGATGAAGGGAAATTCAACCTGCGCAGGGTGGCCGGATTTTTCGTCCCCGTGGGGGAACGGCAGGTCGAGGCGGAGATATTCGAGGGGCGGCTGGGCGACCTGCCTGTCTACTTCATTAAAAAAGACCGTTACTTTGACCGTCCGGAGCTCTACGGTACTTCCCACGGCGACTACCCCGACAACGCGGAACGCTTCGTCTTCTTCAGCCGCGGCGTCATCGAGGCGGCCAACGTCCTGGGGTTTCATCCCGACGTCATCCACTGCAATGACTGGCAGGCTGCCCTTGTCCCCGCATACCTGAAGACCCTCTACAATGCCGATCCTTTCTTCGGGAAAACCGCATCGGTCCTTACGGTGCACAATCTGGCCTATCAGGGGGTATTCTGGCATCTCGACCTTCCCATGACCGGTCTCTCGTGGGACCTCTTTACGCCTGAATTTCTGGAGTTTTACGGAAAGATCAACTTTCTCAAGGCCGGCCTCGTCTTCGCGGATATCCTCACCACGGTGAGCAAGACCTATAGTAAAGAGGTTCAGACGCCGGAGCATGGCTGGGGCCTCGACGGCGTGCTCCGTATCCGGAAAAAGGAACTGTTCGGCATCGTCAACGGCATTGATGCGCAGGAGTGGGACCCCGGGACGGACCGGGAGATCGCGTCATCTTTCAGCGCCAGGAGCCTCAAGGGGAAGGATAAGAACAGGAAGGCCCTTCGCGAAGAGATGGGGCTTGCCGATACGTCGGCGCCTCTGCTCGCCTTTGTCGGAAGACTGGCGGGCCAAAAGGGGGTCGACCTGCTGGCCGAAGTCATTGAGCGGCTCGGGGATACCGATTGCCAGTTTGTGGTGCTGGGGAGTGGTGAAGAGCATCTGCAGCGGCTTCTTGTGGATGTGGCCAACCGGCATCCCGGCCGGGTGGCGGTGCATGTCGGTTTCGATGCAGGCCTTGCGAGGCGAGTCTATGCGGGGGCGGACATGTTTCTGATGCCATCGCGTTACGAACCCTGCGGCATAGGCCAGCTCATAAGCCTGCGCTACGGTACGATACCGGTAGTGCACCGCACCGGTGGCCTTGCCGATACGGTGAGCGAGTTCAGCGCGACATCAGGGAAGGGTAACGGTTTTACCTTCCGGGAATTGACCGTGGAAAGCTTCGCCAAGGCCATACAGAAGGCGGTAAAGACCTACCAAAACCGTCCGGCATGGACGCGCCTTGTAAAGAATGCGATGGCATGCGACTTCTCGTGGGACAGCTCCGCCGAACAATATCTTAAGCTTTATGAAAAGGCCGTCAGGATGAGGACCGCGAAGTGACTCCCAGCACGCAGAAGATAGAACTGGAGATCCTCAACGAGGTGAGCAGGATCACCAACTCGGCCCTCGAGCTCAAGGAGAAGCTCCAGGAGATCGTCCAGTTCCTCGCGCCGAAGACGGGGCAGGATGTCTGTTCCATCTTTCTCGTAAGGAGGGATCGTCGATCGATCTGTCTGAAGGCGACGGTGGGGTTGAATCCCGAAATTATCGACAAGGCGCGTCTTCCCATGGGTGAGGGGATTACGGGCTGGGTTGCCCGGGAACAGAAACCGGTGACCCTTGAAGATGCGGCCGGCGACCCTCGCTTCAAGTATTTTGAGGACAGCTGGGAAGAGCAGTTCCGTTCAATACTCTCCGTCCCCATTATCGACAGGGGGCAGTGTCTCGGCGTCCTCAACGTACAGACCAGGGAGGCGCACAAATATACCGAGGACGAGATCACGCTCTTTACCACCATAGCGAACGATCTCGGTGGAATAATCCGCAACGCCCAGCTTTACCTCAATGCTCGGCAGCGGGCGCACAGGCTCACGGCGCTGTATGACATCGGCAGGGCGTTGACCTCGACCCTTGACCTTGCAACGTTGTTGAAGCTTATCGCCCGATATAGTGTCGATGTGTTGGGCGCACGGGCCTGTGTGCTGAGAATTCTTGAAAACGAAACCGGCATGCTCCGGGTGCGGGCATCCTACGGTATGGAGCTGGAGAAGGCAGGCCAGATGGACCTCCGTCTGGGCGAAGGGGTCGCGGGAAAGGTGGCGCAGGAGGCAAAACCTATGCTCATTGAGGATGTCTCGGTCATGGAGGAGCCGTTCACCGCGTTCAGTT
>JAOUDF010000052.1 GCA_029859385.1 Nitrospirota bacterium | reverse complement strand
GACCACGGCAAGCCCTGTAGCCACCGCCAGATGCATGGGGCCCGAGTCGTTGGTGAGCAAGAGGGATGAACGCCGCATAAGGGCCACGAGCTGCTTCAGCGTGGTTTTTCCGGAAAGGTCGGTCAGAGGCAGTCCGGCAAGCTCCCGCAGACGATGACACCGCTCCGTATCCTCTCCACCACCAATGAGCACCACCGGATAGCCATCAGCCGACAGCACTCTGCAAGCCTCGGCAAAGCGATCGAGGGACCACTGCTTGGTAATCCACCGGGCGGAAGGGTTGACCAGGATTGGCGGCCGGGTTATCCCCAGTCGCCCCAATTCGTCTTCCGCCCATACCTCGTCCGCATGATTTACGGCAACAGGAAAGACGGCGTCATCAAGATTTGCGCCCAGAAACGACGTTGCCAGCAGATAGCGGTCGACGGCATGGATATCGTCCTCGGGCACCGGTACTTTGTGGGTATAGAAAAGGGGGCTTAATTCCCGGGCGTTGGTAAACCCCACGCGGACCGGGGCATCGGTAAGGGCGGCAAGAACTCCGCTCCTGAGGAGCCCCTGAAGATCGAGAACCAGGTCAAAGCTTCTGTCCCTTAAACCCAGGACAAAGGACTTCAGTTCACCCATCGCTCCGCAATCACGCCACTGGCCCCAGCGTTTACGGTCGAAGCGTATGATCTCGTCCAGGTCCGGATTTCCTTCAAGTATCCCTTCCAGCCCACGATTCACAAGCCAGCTTATGCGAGCAGATGGGAACTTCAACCTCAAAGCCCGCAGGGCCGGCAGTGCATGCACCACGTCACCCAGGGAGCTGAGTTTGATGATCAGGATATTTTTAGGATCAGCAGGGATCATTCATCCGTGTCATGAGTAAAAGGCGGCGATCGACTCTACCACGTACCGGATCTGCTCTTCGGTCAGCTCCGGGAAAATCGGCACCGCCACCGTTTCGGCGGCGGCCTTCTCGCTGATCGGGAGGTCGCCGGTCTTATAGCCCAGGTCGCTGAAACACTCCTGCAGATGGAGAGGCAGGGGATAATAGATCTCAGTGCCGATCCCTTGCGCTTTAAGATGCGCCATGAGCTCATCCCGCCTCGGTGCACGGATGACGAACTGGTTGTAGATGTGCCGTACATTGGACAGCTCTTTGGGCAGACCTATCTTGCCATCCAGCCCTGCTCCCTTGAACAGGCTCCGGTAAAGGGCCGCATTCTTCTGCCTTCCCTCTGTCCAGGCATCAAGGTGGCGAAGCTTGACCCTCAACACCGCAGCCTGTAACTCGTCCAGTCGGAAGTTTCCGCCAACCATCTTGTGGTAGTATTTGGGCTTGCTGCCGTGCACCCTCAGGATCCGCAGTTTTTCCGCCAGGGCATCATCCGACACCGTTACCATGCCACCGTCGCCGAAACCACCCAGGTTCTTTGAAGGGAAGAAAGAGAAGCACCCAATGGTCCCCATACTCCCCGCACGCCTCCCTTTCCATTCAGAACCGATGGCCTGGGCCGCATCCTCGATGATCGCCAGGCCATATTTTTCTGCGATGGCCGAGAGGGCATCCATGTCGGCGCACTGGCCGTAGAGGTGCACCGGCATCAATACCCTTACCTTGCGCCCCAGTCGCGGGTCAAAGAGCGCACCGTCACGGGTGACGCAGTGGCAACTGATATACTGCTCAACCTGAGCCGGATCGATGTTATAGCTGGCCTCATCAATATCCAGGAAGAGCGGCAACGCACCCAGTCGGTGGACAACCCCTCCCGTGGCGAAGAAGGTGTAAGGGGTGGTGATGACGGCGTCGTCCGGCCCGATATCCAGGGCCATAAGGGCGATAAGCAGGGCATCGGTCCCCGAAGTAACGCCAATGCCGTATTTTGACTGGCTATATCGGGCAACCTCCTCTTCAAGGCCAGTAACGTTGGGCCCAAGGATGAAATACTGGTTTTCCATGACTTCGTCTACCACAGGGCGGACTTCATCACGGATTGAGGCATATTGCAGTTTGAGATCGAGAAGCGGTACGCGCATACGGCACTCCGGCTAGCAGGTTAATAGCAAGACAGTTCAGGAGTTTTGGAGTTTAAGGGGGCGGGTGAAATGAGTCAAGAAATTTAACTCTCTGGCTCCAGAAACTGCTTTAACGCCTCCTGCCATGGCCTCGGCGCAGAGCCGGTTAAGGCAGCGAGTTTTCCAGTGGCCAGCACGGAGCGGGCGGGTCTTTTCGCGGGGCGAGGAAACTCCTCCGTAGTAATCGGGATTACGGATTTGACAATCCCCCTCAACCGCAGGATCTCACAAGCGAAGTCATACCAGGAGCATATCCCTGAATTGGCAAAATGATACGTTCCTGTTGTTCCATACTCAAGCAAAGCCCTTATGGCAATGGCCAGATCTTTTGTGTAGGTCGGAGAACCGAGCTGGTCGTTGACCACCCGCAGTTCGTTCCGCTCAGAAGCCAGTCGCAGGATGGTATTTACGAAGTTGGCGCCATTTTCCCCGTATAGCCACGAAGTACGGACTATGAGGTGATCCTCCAGTCCGCGGCGGACATTCTGCTCTCCTTCCAGCTTGGAACGACCGTAAATATTCAATGGGTTAGGATAGTCACCCTCAATATATGCATCAGATTTTCTCCCGTCAAAGATATAGTCGGTGCTCACATGTACCAGCCTCGCTTCATTATCCCGACAGGCTTCGGCCAGGATACGCGGGCCCTCGGCATTCACCGAGAAGGCTTCCCCATGGCGAGTCTCGCAGTCATCGACCTTTGTGTAGGCCGCGCAGTTAATCACCGTGTCCGGCTTTATTTTTTCGATGACTTTCTTCACTAGCGCGGGGTTGGTTATGTCCATCTCTGAATGGCCTACACCAATAACATTGAACCGTTCCGTCATGATATTCATCATTTGGAAGCCCAGCATGCCACCGACACCGGTCACAAGTACCTTTTCCACGTTCCGCTCCAATAATCTCGATGAGCTTCTTTCAGGCATATTGTCAACCTTTCGCACTAATCACCAATCTTTGAAGTACCGCTTCCCAGACTTCTTCCAGCGTAATCAGGGCCATGCAGCTCTGCTCTCCCCTGTCGCAATCGTTTGCATGGCCGCATGGACGGCAATCGATTTCCTTCGAAAAGAAAGTATCATTATTTCCGCGCGGATACCAGCTTTCCCAATCGGTCGGCCCGAAGAGCGCCACCACCGGCGTGCCGACAGCAGAGGCAATATGCATTGGGCCACTGTCGTTGCCGACAAAGAGTCGAGCACCCTGGATGACCGAAGCCAACTGCCGCAGATTCGTCTTCCCCGTCAGATCGATAGCTGGCTTTGCCATACGGTCCGCAATCGGCCTCACCATGGCCCGATCTTTTTCAGAACCGGTCAGTACCACCTGATACCCGGCGGAGTGAAGCCGGTCAGCAATGACAGTAAACCGTTCGGCTGGCCAGCTCTTGAAAAGAGTCCGCGCCGCCGCATGAACAACTACATACGGTTGTTGACTGACCAGTCCAGCCGACCGAAGAATCGCCTGTCCTTTTTCCAGTTCTTCGTATGAGAGACAAAGGCTCAGCGACCGATCACCGACAGCCATCCCGATGGATTCTGCCAAATACAGATTTCTGTCAACCTGGTGGGTCCTAAGCGGCGGCGGAGGAATGGCCTGCGTATAAAGGTTTTTCTTACGCAGAACCCCACCCCCTTCAAATCCAAACCGGTATCGGGCTCCTGAGAAAAAACCGAGCCAGGCTGATCGATCGGCATCGCTCAAGTCAAAGCAGACATCATACTTATTGTCACGGAGTCTTTGGATTACCCTCAAATCATTACCAATTCCGATGCTTTTCTCATAGGGGATTATCTGGGCAAGACCGGGATTGCCCTCCAGAACCGCCTCGGTGCCGGCCGGTACAAGGGCAGAAATTTCAGCATGTGGAAGGTTTTCCTTGAGGGCCCTGATGAAAGGAGTCGTGATAAGGACATCGCCGATATACCGGAGCTTGATTACCAGCACCCTCTTCCAGCCTTTCCACTCCTCCGGCCTCATTGAGCAAGCCCTTTCCAGAGGGTGTCGAAAGCGGCGGCCACATCATCTACGTTGTTGTCGAGAGCAGTCTCTCCCTTCTTGACCATGACATGCCTCGTCATCCATGGCGCCCATTTCCCCGGATTGGTGGAGCCAAAGATCGCCACCATGGGAAGCTGAAGAGCAGCACCTATGTGCAGCGCGCCACCGTCGCAGCAGACCATAGCACGGCAGAGGCTCAGAATACCCACCAGCTCCTTCAAGGTGGAGGTCCGGTAGAACAGCGCCTCGTTTCCCAGCTGCTCCTTGAGCCATTGCGCCGCACCGTCGTCCCCCGGATGAAACGGGTTGCTCTCATCCCCCGGCGACCAGAGAAAGAGCGGTGTTACATTGTGACCCGTACGAAGCTCCCGAACGAGGTCTCTGAAGCGCTCAACAGGCCATCTGTTTACGGGCTTTCTGCTGCTGATATGAACGGCTACAACACCGCACGGGTCAGCTTTCGATGACTCAAGAAACTGCCTCCCTTTCTCCTTCTCTATTGTCGGGACGGGGAGGACCAGCGGCCCGGGCTTCTCGGTGATTCCCAGAGGAGCCAGAAGACGAAAGACATACTCCACTTCGTGCAACGGCTCCAGCTCCTCCGGCAACGGGGTACTATAAAATTGCCTTCCTTCACCACCCCTCACGTACCCTATTCTTTCTCTGGCTCCACTGGCGTGCACCATCTTGGCGATCTTCCTGTTGAAGTCGGCACTGGCACCAATGGCCAGGTCGAAGTTTCTCCCCCGGATATCGGAAAACAGCCGGAATGCCCGCCACCAAGCCCTCAACCGTCCATGGCCATGCTTGGCCTTTTCATACACCAGCACCTCATCCACATCGGGGTTGTCTTCAACAATATGGTAGTTGTAGCTGTTGACAAGGACGGAAAGTTTGGAGCCGGGATAATGGATCTTCAATGCCCTGAGCATTGGGGTTGTGCAGAGTAGGTCACCGATGTTGGCACTTCGAACGATAAGAATTTTTTTAAGCTCCATTGAGCGATGCTCCGCCAATGGTGCAAGTCTGGTTTGCGATAAACAACTTTCGACAAATTATCCTACCTAAAGAATCTGACACCCTCCTATGCCCTCTTGTTATTGGAAACTAGTCTAATAAAAGATTTATCATCCCCAGCTTCAACAAACAAATCTGGCCTCGCTCTTCTAAAGGCATGCGTTACTGGCTTTTCCAAATTATAAGCAGGGACAAATTCCGGAACAAGGTTTCGCAATCCCTTTATAATTCCAGCTATGTTAGATAGTTTCGCCTTCTGAAACAGCGTTTCAAGTTCCTGATCAAGATGTGCCGGGTCCATTAACCCTACGGCGGTTGCCACTTTGATCTTCTCATGAACAGTTGGCTTAATATCCTCGCCACTAATCAAAAGTTCCTCAAACAACTTTTCACCTGGTCTCAGGCCAGTAAATACGATATCGATATCCTCATAGGGGACAAGGCCAGACAACCTTATTAATTCTTCGGCAAGATCTACTATCCTTACGGGCTCACCCATGTCCAGCACAAATATTTCTCCTCCATTCCCAATACATCCTGCCTGTAATACCAATTCAGCTGCTTCTTGAACTGTCATGAAATATCTGATGACCTGCGGGTCAGTTACCGTTACTGGACCACCACTCTTGATTTGCTGCTTAAACAAAGGTATGACGCTCCCGTTACTACCAAGAACGTTGCCAAATCTAACCGTAGTGTATTTGGTCGAACTTTGTTGAGACAACGCCTGAACATATATTTCCGCAATCCTCTTGCTGGCGCCCATTACATTCGTAGGATTTACGGCTTTATCAGTTGATATCATTACGAAATTGATAACTTTGAAACGATGTGCGGCATCAGCAAGAACTTTTGTTGCTTTTATGTTATTGGACACCGCCTCAACAGGGTTATATTCCATCATCGGTACATGCTTATAAGCCGCAGCATGGAAGATCACTTCAGGTGTAAATTTTTTGAAGATTTTTTCAATTCTTGCCTCATCTCTGATGTCAGCTATTACCGGCGTTAGCAACAAATCGGGAAATGTGTTTCTTAAATCCTTTTCAATGTTATATAGGGGCGTTTCAGCGTTATCGACGAGAACAATCTTGCCAGGCTTGAATCGAGCCACTTGGCGACAGATCTCACTTCCTATGCTACCACCAGCCCCGGTCACCAGGACTTTCTTATCTGCTAGATAAGCACCTATTGCTATTTCGTTTAATACCACTGGCTCCCGTCCAAGCAAATCCTCTATTTCCACATCCTTAATCTGTGAGACAGATACCTTGCCATCGATAAGATCTCCAAGGGTAGGAACTGTCTTAAAGGAAATCTTTGCTTCTTTACACCGATCCACAATATCACGCAGCAACTTCCCCTTAGCTGAAGGAATTGCAATAATAACGCTTTCAATTTTGTACTTTCTGACTATTGCCTTGACATGTTTGATTTCCCCCAGGACAGGTACACCATGAAGCCTCATGCCACGCCTGCCATGCTCATTGTCAAGGAAGCCAACAATATGATAAATGGAACTAGGTTGCCGTCTTATTTCCTTCAGCAGAAGGCTGCCTGCCTCACCAGCTCCAACGATAAGTGTCCTTTTGCCTCTACCTTTTTGGGGTATGATGTAAGTTTCCCGGTATATTCTCCAAAGCAAGCGACTGGAAGAGACCATAAAAAACAGGAGAAACCAGTCTAGAATAAAGATGGAGCGGGGATAGGGTGCAAAATGCCTGATATATTCCGTAGCAAATATTGAAATGATAGATGAGATTGTGACAACCTTGAATATTTCTATGGCATCCTGAAGTGAGGCGTAGCGCCATATGTTCCTATATAAACCAGATATTAAAAATATTGCGGGCTTAACTACAATAATAACATAAAAACCTTTGAGAAATAGCTCTTTCATTTCAGGAGGTAGCCTGAAGTCAAACCGAAGCATGAATGAAAGAGAGAAAGCTGCCATAATAGATAATAAATCAACGGCAAATACTAAAAGTCTTCGCTTATTGAACAGCATAATGGCTCCAGACGATCTAATGTTTAACCCCTTCGCTCAGCATGACCTTCAATATGGTCATGAAAAGTATTTGCAGATCAAAGAGAAAGGAACGGCGCTTTAAATAATATTCATCATATTCAACCTTTACAGGAATAGGCAATTCATCTCTTCCATTGATTTGAGCCCAACCGGTCAAACCCGGGGTTAGGACATGGATTGATTTTGCTGTTCGCAACTCTATAAGATCATCCTGATTGAACAGGGCTGGCCTCGGTCCCACAAAGCTCATATCACCTTTCAGAACACTTATTAATTGAGGAAGCTCATCTAAGCTCGACTTTCTTAGAAACCCTCCAATCGGCGTCAGATAGTGCTCAGGATTACCAAGGAGATGAGTAGCAACTTCTGGGGTATCTATTTTCATTGTGCGATATTTAGGCATCCTGAAAATAGAATTATTTCTCCCCACCCGATCTGACCAGTAAAGAAGTGGTCCGGTGGAGGTGAGTTTAACCAGTAAGGCAATCATTATCATAGGAACGCCCATAATTACCAATAACAAAATAGCCATGCTAACGTCGAATACGCGTTTTTGCAAACTCATCCCTGTTTCCTATAAGCAAGTTTGAACCATTCCGCTGTCGCCCGAAGACCCTCTCTCATTGTATACGGAGGTTTCCAGTTCAACTCCTTACGAATCACTGAGGTATCAACTGATAAAGAGCCTATCAGGCGTTTAAACTCGTCTGATTTTCCCAATAATGTTCCAGCCAGCTGTAATAGTGTTGATGGGAAAGGAAACAATTGTTCCCCTCTCCCTAATAATGTGGAAATCCTCCTGATCAGCTCTGGCGTCGAAACATCATCACAATCGCTGATCATGTAAGTATTACCGGCAGCCAAGGGATTATTTATACACGTTAAGATTCCATCCACAAGGTTACCTAAATATATCAGGCTTCGCTGATTGTCAATGCCTGCCAAAGGTAACGGTATCCCTTTATCAACCAACTGGAAAAGACGCAACAGATTAGCTTTAATCCCAGGCCCATACACCAGCGGCGGACGCAGAATCACCACTTCGAGTTCTGATTCAGACTCAATTTTTCGTAGTGCCTGCTCTGCTTCCCACTTGCTCACACCGTAAAAATCTTGAGGAGCAGCATAATCCTTCTCGGTATATGGCTTTTCTCTACCTTCCCCATTTACCTTGATGGAGCTCAGGAATATGAACCGTTTAACCCTAGCTTGAGCTGCTATTTGAGCCAAATACGCCGTACCGCGGACATTGACACGGTGGAATTCGGCCATTGGGTTATCTGCGGTGTCATGCATTATGTGGACACGAGCGGCAAGGTGCACCACCACGTCAATATTCTCCAGGATGGACGACCAGTCGCATTCCACTTCCGTTAAGTCCATTTGTACTGGCACAACCTCCGCCGGAAGAAGTGCTGCTTGCCGCAAGGATCTCACTGTACCATAGACCTGCCATCCTTCTGTGAGGGCTCTCTCGCAAAGCGCACGCCCTATAAAACCGGTAGCACCAGTGACTAAAATCTTCATAATCTAGCTAACTTTCGATATAAAGCGAGTGTCTGCGTAACTACATGATCGTTAGAAAATTCTGCTTCTACCATCTCGCGCCCATGACGACCCATTGTCAAACGTATTTTGGGATTCTTTACAAGTATCTCCAAAGCTTCAGCAAGTTTTATGGTGTTTTTTACCGGAACCAGGAAACCGTTGTAGCCATTCTTGACAATTTCTCTACAGCCTGGGACATCAGTGGCCACGATAGGGCAGCCACACGCTGCTGCCTCAAGCAATACTTTGGGAAGTCCCTCTCGATACGAAGGTAGACATACAACATGGGCTGCCTCGAAGACAGCGGCCATATCGGATCGATGTCCCCACCATTCTATATCACCCGCAACTTGCCAAGCATTCAACTGACTAAAGGGAATGGATGCAGGGTTATCAGGGTCAACGTCACCTACCAGTACGAAACGCGCTGCTACCCCTCTGCGCCTGAGCATTCCTGCCACCTCCACAAACTCACCCACTCCTTTGTCCCAGAGCATGCGCGATGCCAAAATCACTACCAAATCCCCGCTTGGCTCCGATCTGAGTGTGAATGCCAAGGTATCTACTCCTGAGCCACGTATAAGTGTAATTCGGTCTTCTGAGACGACACGAGCTTCGACCAGCAGCTGCAGATCATCCCGGTTCTGCACAATTAATCGGCTACCTTTCCGGTTTAACAGAAGACGGAATGCTACCAAGATGAAGGGCCGTAGCCAGCATGCAAGACGGCTCTCTGAAGTGAAAATATAGCCCAAACCGGTCAAAGCATTAACCACTGACGGTACTTGTGAGACTATTGCTGCGATTGAGCCATACAATATCGGTTTCAATGCCACATGGTGAACAGTCGTTGGCCTCTCAGCACGATAGATACTGATAAGCTCTACTAGAGAAAGCAATTCGCTCCAAGGGTTTTTACCGCTTCGCCGGAGCGAGATCGGTACGAGACGAAAACCTTCTTTCTTGATCTGCTCACCATGACAAGCTACTCGGGTGGCTACCACTACATCATAGCCGCTGAGTTTTGCAGCCCTTGCCAACGGTAAACGATGCGAACAGAAGAACCAGTCTTCCGTCACGAGATAGAGAATTTTGGGGCGAATATTCTGTACTTGAGTATTCATTCTATTTGTTTGAAGGACTCACCTCTATTGATGTTCCAGCCATACCTGAAACATCAACACATCCCAGAGATAATACTGCCAGTTGCGGGCGCCGCTTAAATGCTCTTGCCACTTTTCACGGATCGGCCGAGGATCGAAATACCCCTCGTCCCGCAGACGCTTCTCATCCAGAAGCGCCTCTGCCCATTCTTTCAGAGGCCCCCGCAGCCATTCGTCAATGGGCACACCGAACCCCATCTTCGGCCGCTCCATCAATTCCCGTGGCACATGCTTGTAAAGGACCTGCCGGAGGATCCACTTCCCCTCGTTGTTTCTTATCTTCATCTTCAGCGGTATCCGCCAGGCAAATTCCACCACGCGATGATCAAGGAATGGCACCCTGCTCTCCAGGCTTACCCCCATGCTGGCGCGGTCGACCTTGACCAGGATATCGTCGGGTAGATAGGTCATCATGTCAAGGTACATCATACGGTGGGTAAAATCGGCGAGGTCCGCCCACTGGCCTTCATCCGTCAGGACAGTCGGCCTCTCCTTTGCAGCAATGACTACTGCAGCGGGATTTTTCCAGTGTGACACCAGCATTTTATATATAGTTTCAGGGTTACGCGCCGGTAATACCTCCGCCAGTTTATGCAGCTTGTCTCCAGGGGCTTTAACTCTTGCGGCACGCGGAAGCAGCCCCCCGCCTTTATCAAACAGGGCATCCCATGTCCGTGGTGACAAGGCCGTAAGGGCCGAGGCCGTTACTTTTCTCGCAGGTACAGGAAGCCACCCTGTCTTGTTCCAGATACTCCGCCCCCAGAAGTAGCGGTTATACCCGCCGAACAGCTCGTCGCCACCGTCGCCTGAAAGGCTCACCGTCACATGCCGGCGTGCCATCTGAGATACGAGGAATGTCGGTATCTGGGAGGAATCTGAAAAAGGTTCGTCGTAGAGAGCAGGCAACCGGGGGATAACGTCTCTCGCTTCAGCCGGTGTCACATACAGCTCCGTATGGTCAGTACCCAGGTGTTGGGCCACCTCTTTGGCATGCAGGGCTTCGTTATAGCCTTTTTCTTCAAAACCAATGGTAAAGGTCTTTACCGGCCGATCACTTTGGGCCTGCATGAGGGCCACCACGGTCGAAGAGTCGATACCTCCTGACAGAAAGGCCCCCAGTGGCACATCGGCAACCATCTGCTGCCTGACTGAACTGCTGATTAACGATTCCAGACAGGCAACAGCCTCTTCCTCCGTCCCCTCAAAGGGCGCCCTCTCCCCTGCCTCGGCACACTCTTTCACCGACCAGTAAGCGACGGGCGACAGACGGGAATCCTTAGATGCGGCGCGAATAGTGAGGATAGTGCCGGGTATCAGCTTGAAGATATTCCGATAAATGCTGTAAGGCGCAGGGATATAATTATGACGCAGAAAGAGAGCCAGCGCGTCGCGGTCGATTTCGGCCCTGAATGCGGGATGCGCCCGCAGGGCTTTGAGCTCGGAACCAAACAGAAAGGTCCCGTTCACCCAGCCATAGTAGAGGGGTTTCTCCCCCATCCGGTCGCGGACCAGGTGGAGAGAGCGTTCTTCCCGATCCCAAAGGGCAAAGGCAAACATCCCTACGAAACGCCTGACAGCGGCCTCAATCCCCCACCGAGATATTGCCGCAAGCATAACCTCGGTGTCGGAATGGCCCCGCCACCCAGGGGCAATCCTCTGTGATTGCCCCTCCAGTTCCATCCGGATTTCGAGGTAGTTGTACACCTCTCCATTGAAGGCGATCACGTACCGACCACATGCCGACACCATCGGCTGATGCCCCTCAGGAGAGAGGTCGAGGATGGAGAGGCGGCGATGCCCCAGGGCAACACCGACCGTGTCGTCCACCCAAATGCCGGAATCATCTGGACCGCGGTGGACGAGCATATCGCTCATCTTCAGGGTGGTGGCCTGAAGCTCGTAATTATTGGAGTTAGAAGAGAATTGTAGACTACCGGCTATGCCGCACATTTTTGTCGCGGCCCGGGAGAAGGAATAATCGAAAAAGATTCTATGGATTCAAGGACTTGGGTAAAGAGCCCACCGTATTCAGTCAACATTGGTGGAAATTACCCTATGCCCGGGCAAATTTCAAGGATTGAATGTGTAACAACAACCTGAAAGAGACTGGTGGGAATTTACTCTTTCTTTATCCCCACTGCACACCAGTACGGCTCACGGTCGGAGAAACGGATATCCTCAAAACCAGCCGCCTCCATCATCGCTCGAATCTCTCCCTTTGAAAAACGTTGCTCCAGAGAGGTACCGAAGCGGTCGAGGGCATCTGTGCGGAGGGTGTAAAGAGACTTGTCGCGGTAGTAGGACAGTGGCCATGTCGCCGGCAGGCAGCCCAATCGCTCCAGAAGTTTTGCTGCTCGGGCAAGGGGCCAGTAAATACCAAGAGCTATTGCCTGACTGACTAAATATCTTAACCAATGAGGTAAGCGAGAAACAATACCTCTCGCAATATCAGATATTTTCCACACAACTCTGAACCATCTTGGCCTGTTATCAAAAGCATAGTAAAGGTATACGAGGAAAGGAGCGCCTGGCTTTAATTTCCTGGCAACCACCTTAATTGCCCCGAGAGTATCTGGCACATGGTGCAAAACACCCAACGAATATGCAAAGTCCAAGGAAATATCATCAAAAGGCATTTCTCCAACGCTAGCATGGTGAAAAGCAACGTTCTGATAATCACGCAAGTTGCTCTTTGCCACGCTCAAAGCTTCGTGGCTGGCATCCAACAGATTAAGGTATCCTACTCGCGGTGCCACAACCATGGCCCATCTGCCGCTGCCGCAGCCTATGTCCGCGCCGACGCTCTCGTCATCGAGAAGATACCAAGGGAAGTTGGAAAAATAATCCGTGAAAATCTTCTCTCGTTCTTCTCTTGACAAAGCTGCTTGAGTGAACCGGCTCCACTCGTCGCCGAAACCGGCTACAACTTTTTCGTCGCGGTTGGCTGCCTCCTCCGCCGTCCTCATAATCCTCCAGTTACCCGCGTTTTAATACGCTGGATCAAAGTAAGGAAACCGGCAAGGCCCAGTGCAACTAATGCCATGAGAAAGCCGTAGCGCAAGCGATAAAGTGTTCCAATATTAGCAACTACAACTCCTTGCATTAACAAAGGGGGAACACAGTAGATCAGTACGAGCCAGACTTCAGCCTTTTGGCGCCAAAACCATATCGCATATGGCAGAAAAATCAAACAGAAATAGACTCCGAGCATTTCAAAGGCTGCAATACGGCGCATCATTGTATTCGCTTCCAGACTGCCCGTGCCAAACCAGTGTTGAGGAAAAGGAGAGAGAAAAGCTATTTGGGCTGCTCTTGGCAAATAGGAAAGAACGCCCTTGACAGTAGTTAATTTAACTTCGCTGTCAATTTTACTAACAGAAAGGTTTGCTGGGACATTGCGAAAACCTTCCCTTGCAAAAGCAAGTGCTATAAGCTTTGACTCCATAGAATTTACCATAATGCTGCCCGTCTCTGACAGCCACTCATAAGCGTTTACAAATACATCTTTCATCGAATGTGTCTCATTTTCTCGAAC
>JAOUDF010000263.1 GCA_029859385.1 Nitrospirota bacterium | reverse complement strand
CCCCGTCGGCCTGCCCGGCCGGGCGATTCGCACCCCGTTCTCCGAGAAGATCATGGTTGACGACACGTCGATCAGGCCCAAGTCCTGCTCCACCTGTCTCAAGAAGTGCGCCATGAATTTCTGCATCCTCACCGCCCTCAAGAAGGCGGCCGAGGGCGACCTGGAAAACGGCCTTTTCTTCTCCGGTTCATACTCTTACAAGATCAAGGATATCCTTCCGGTGAGAGACATCATCGACAGGATAGTGGGCGATGCGGACCAGTACCTGGCTGCGTGGAGGGCCAAGTCTCATGCCGAGAAGCTGCGGTCGGCGGACGCAGCCTGATCGCGTGATGCGGCCCCTTGGTCGTGTCCTTCGCGTCTTTTCCTCCCTTTTGCTCGTGACCCTTGTCTCCTCCTGCGCCAAAAGCCCGTGGAACAACCCCTATCCGCCGGATGAAGTCAGGCAGCAGGTGCTCTACTCCTCGTTCCATGAGCGCCCCAAGCACCTCGATCCCGCCAAGGCCTACAGTTCCAACGAGTACGACTTCATCGCCCAGATCTACGAACCCGCGGTCCAGTATCACTTCCTGAAGCGCCCCTATACCCTCGTGCCCCTTACCGGCGAGAAGGTGCCGACACCGACCTATTACGACACCAACGGGAACGCCCTTCCCGGCAACGCACCCGCCGACCGCATCGCCTTCAGCGTCTACGAGATAAAGGTCCGGCCGGGCATCCGCTATCAGCCGCACCCGGCCCTGGCGCAGGATGCTTCGGGGCGCTACCTTTACCATTCGCTGACTCCGGCAGACCTGGTTGACAAACACACCCTGTCCGATTTTGCCCAGACCGGCACGCGGGAACTGGTTGCCGCCGATTATGTGCACCAGATCAAACGGCTTGCCCATCCCCGCATTCACTCGCCCATCCTCGGGCTGATGGCGGAGTATATCGTCGGGCTCAAGGACTATGCCAAACAGCTTGCCGGGGAACAGGAACGTTTGGTGAAGGAAGGGAAAAAGAGTGCCCGCCTCGATCTGGAGAATACCGTAATCTCCGGCGTGGAGGTGGTTGACCGGTACACCTACCGCATAAAGATCAAGGGCAAGTATCCGCAGTTCGTCTACTGGCTCGCCATGCCCTTCTTCTCGCCCATGCCGCCGGAGGCAGACCGGTTCTACGACCAGTCCGGCATGGCCGAGAAGAACATCGTCCTCGACTGGTACCCCATCGGCACCGGGCCGTTCATGCTCACGGTGAACAACCCCAACCGGCAGATGGTGCTGGCGAAGAACCCCAACTTCTACGGCGAAACCTTCCCGTCCGAAGGGATGCCCGGTGACGCCGAGGAGGGCCTGCTGGCCAACGCGGGCAAGACGCTGCCCCTGGTAGACAAGGTGGTCTTCAGCCTTGAGAAGGAGTCGATCCCCTACTGGAACAAGTTCCTGCAGGGGTACTACGACGCATCGGGCGTCAGCTCCGAGAGCTTCGACCAGGTGGTGCGGGTCAGCGGGCAGGGGGAGGTGGGGCTCACCGACACGATGCAGACCAAGGGGATACGCCTCGCCACCGCGGTGCAGACCTCGACCTACTACATGGGCTTCAACATGCTCGACTCGGTGGTGGGGGGCTACTCCGAAAGGGCGCGCAAGCTTCGGCAGGCCATCTCCATCGCCGTCGACTACGAGGAGTTCATTGCCATCTTTACCAACGGTCGCGGCATCTCGGCCCAGGGGCCGCTGCCGCCCGGCCTCTTCGGATACCGGGACGGGGAGTCGGGGATCAACTCCTATGTCTACGACTGGGTGAACGGAGCGCCGCAGCGAAAGTCGATCGCCGAGGCCAAACGGCTGCTGGCCGAGGCAGGGTACCCCAACGGCGTGGATGCCAAGACCGGTGCCCCCTTGGTGCTCAACTTCGACGTCACCGCCGGCGGCCCCGATGACAAGGCTCGCCTCGACTGGATGCGTAAACAGTTCGCCAAGATTGACGTGCAGCTGGTGATCCGCAATACCGACTATAACCGCTTTCAGGACAAGATGGCCAAGGGGAACGCCCAGATATTCCAGTGGGGATGGAACGCCGATTACCCCGACCCGGAGAACTTCATGTTCCTCCTCCACGGCCCGCAGGGCAAGGTGAAGACGGGCGGCGAGAACGCCTCCAACTACGACAACCCCGAATTCAACAGGCTCTTCGAGCAGATGAAGAACATGGACAACGGCCCGGAGCGGCAGGTTATCATCGACAAGATGGTGGAGATTGCCCGTCGCGATGCGCCGTGGCTCTGGGGCTTCAACCCCAAGAGCTTCGCGCTGTATCACGAGTGGTACAAAAACGCCAAGCCCAACCTCATGGCCAACAACACCCTGAAGTATATCCGCATCGACCCGGCGACCCGGGCGGCGAAGCAGAAGGAGTGGAACCGTCCAGTCCTCTGGCCGGTGGGGGTCATCGCCCTCTTCCTCGTCATCGGCACCATCCCGGCAGTGATCGCCTACATCCGCAAGGAGCACAGGCCGGTGAAACGAAACAGTCCGGAGGGCCCCACGCCATGATGGCCTATATCATCCGCCGCATCCTCTACGCCATCCCGATCCTCATCGGCGTGAACCTCATCACCTTCGCCCTCTTCTTCGTGGTCAACAGCCCCGACAACATGGCCAGGCTGCACCTCGGCGTCAAGCGCGTCACCCCCGAGGCCATCACCAAGTGGAAGCAGGAGCGGGGCTACGACAAGCCGCTTATCTACAACACCGCCGCGCCGGGCGCGAAACAGTTCACCGACACCATCTTCTTCCAGCATTCGGCCCGGCTCTTCACCTTCCAGTTCGGCCGCTCCGACAACGGCCGCGACATCGCCTTCGACATCCGGCAGCGGATGTGGCCGTCGCTGGCCATCGCCGTGCCCAACCTCATCGTCGGCCTGCTGGTGACCATTACCATCGCCATGCTCGTGGCCTTTTTCCGCGCGACCTATCTCGACCTGTGGGGCGTGGTGCTGGCTGTCACGCTCATGTCGATATCGAGCATGTTCTACATCATCGGAGGGCAATACCTCGTCGGCAAGCTGCTCCATCTCGTCCCCATATCGGGGTACGACACCGGCCCCGACGCCGTCAAGTTTATCGTGCTGCCGGTGGTCATCGGCGTCGTCGCGGGGATAGGCTCCGGCGTGCGCTGGTACCGCACCATCTTCCTCGAGGAGATGAACAAGGACTACGTGCGAAGCGCCCGGGCCAAGGGGCTGGCCGAGCTGACCGTGCTCTTCCGGCATGTGCTGCAGAACGCCATGATCCCCATCCTCACTGGCGTGGTCGCGGTGCTGCCGCTGCTCTTC
>JAOUDF010000262.1 GCA_029859385.1 Nitrospirota bacterium | reverse complement strand
GATACCGAGCGCGACTTCTTCATGTCCGGCGAGCAGGCCAAGGAGTACGGCCTGGTGGATGAAGTGATTTCACAGAGAAAGTAAGAAAAGGCCATGAAAGACAAGAGCGGAAAAAACGGTTCAACCCTTCAGTGTTCCTTCTGCGGCAAGGACCAGGACGACGTAAAGAAACTGATTGCGGGTCAGTCGGTCTACATATGTAATGAGTGCGTCGACCTCTGTAACGATATCCTCGATGAAGAGGGGACGGAAGAGAAGGAAGTAGCGGCCCTCGCGGCCCTTCCCAAGCCGGCCGAGATCAAGGCGATCCTCGACGAGTATGTCGTAGGGCAGGAGCGGGCGAAGAAGATACTGTCGGTGGCGGTGCACAACCACTACAAGCGCCTCGATGCCGGTGAGTCGGGTGACGACGTGGAGCTTCAGAAGAGCAACATCCTCCTCGTCGGCCCCACGGGAAGCGGCAAGACGCTCCTGGCGCAGACGCTGGCGAAGACGCTCAACGTGCCCTTCACCATTGCCGATGCCACGACTTTGACCGAGGCGGGATACGTGGGAGAGGATGTGGAGAACATCATCCTCAAGCTGCTTCAGGCCTCGGACTATGATGTAGAGAAGGCCCAGCGCGGCATCGTCTATATCGACGAAATCGACAAGATCACCCGCAAGTCGGAGAATGTGTCGATCACGCGCGATGTGTCGGGCGAAGGGGTGCAGCAGGCCCTGCTCAAGCTGATCGAGGGGACCCTGGCCAGCGTGCCTCCCCAGGGCGGCAGGAAACATCCGCAGCAGGATTTCCTCCAGATAAACACGGCGCACATACTCTTCATCTGCGGCGGCGCCTTCGTCGGTCTCGACAAGATCATCGAGCAGCGTACGGGCAAGAAGGTGATCGGCTTTGGTGGCGAGGTGAGGAGCAAGGACAAGAAGAGGATCGGCGACGTACTTTGCCTTGTCCAGCCCGAAGACCTGCTCAAGTTCGGCTTCATCCCCGAGTTCATCGGCAGGGTGCCGGTAGTGGCGACGCTGGAGGACCTCGACGAAAAGGCGCTGATTAAGATACTCACCGAGCCGAAGAACGCCCTGATAAAACAGTACCAGAAGCTCTTCTCCTACGAGAAGGTAAAACTGAGGTTCACCGACGGGGCAATCGCCGCCATTGCGCGGGAAGCACTCAAGAGAAAGACCGGCGCCCGCGGCCTGAGGGCGATACTGGAGAGCGTGATGCTCGACCTGATGTACGATGTCCCGTCGCGTAGCGACATCCGGGAGATCGTGGTGAGCGAAGAAGTGATCGTCAGCGGAGAAAGCCCGATCCTTCTCTATGAGAAACAGGCCGAGTCGGCGTAAGCAGGACTGACAAGCGAAGGCCGGCGACTGAAGATAAAGGCATGAAAAAGTGTCGATCTTCCGTTGCCGGCCTTCATTTTTTTCAGACAGGATACAGATGTCCCGTAAATCAGTTGCATTCTGGGGGAGCGCAGTCGACAAGAACGGCTGTCCGAAGGACCGTCTCGCCCAGATCGCCTTTGTGGGCAGGTCCAACGTCGGCAAGTCGTCTCTCATCAATACGCTGCTGGGGCGCAAAGGGCTGGTAAAGACCAGTTCTGTACCCGGCAAGACCCAGTTGATCAACTTCTTCAAGATCAACGAGCGTTTCTATTTCGTCGACCTGCCTGGTTACGGCTACGCCCATGTGCCTAAGGCGGTGAAGGAGAAATGGGGGCCGATGATCGAGGGGTATCTGCTGGACAACGAGCCCCTTCGCGCGGTAATACTGCTGCTGGATATCCGTCATCAGCCAACGGTGGAAGACATGCGGATGCACCAATGGCTTGAACACCACCGGATACCGAGCCTCTTCGCGGTGACCAAGGCCGACAAGCTTTCACGCGGACAACGCCAGCAGCGACTCAGGATTATCGCCACTGCCCTGGGAGTTCAGGACCCCGCAAGATTTTTCCTCTTTTCATCGGAAACAGGTGAGGGGAAGGCCGCCCTTTGGGGGGCGATTTCCCGAATGCTCGAAAATCCTGTCAAAAATGCGGAATAACGCGTTTTTAGCCCTTGACTTCCGCGCCTATCTTCTTGTAATGTATAGCCGTTTTGAGGCCAAGGCCGGAGCGCAAAGAAGGAGTGATGTATAATGACCAAAGCGGACATAGTAACTCAGGTCTACGAAAAGGTTGGACTCGCGAGAAAAGAGTCAGCCGAGATAGTTGAAGTCATCCTCGATACGGTGAAAGAAAGTCTTGGTAAGGGCGAGACGGTGAAGATAGCCGGCTTTGGCAACTTTGTCGTACGCAGGAAGGGTACTCGCAAGGGACGGAACCCGAAGACGGGCGAGGACATTGAAATCACACCGCGCAAGGTGGTGACGTTCAAGCCCAGCATGGTGTTCAAGTCTTTCGTCAATACCAACCCGGAAAAATAAACGGAACACCCGTTAACCGGCGGTAACTAAGCAGATGAAACCGGCCATTCCCGACAAGCTTTTTTACAAGATCGGAGAGGTCTGCCGGATTGCAGGGGTTGAGGCCTATACCCTTCGTTACTGGGAGACGGAATTCTCCTTTCTTCAACCCCGTAAAAGCAAGACGGGACAGAGGGTCTATGCCAGGGAGGATGTGGAGTTGGTCCTTCAGATTCGCGACCTTCTCTATCACGAAGGATACACCCTGGCCGGAGTTCGGAAAAGGTTCGGCGCTAAACGTCACCCGTTGCTGGAGGACGACGAAAGCGAGGCAACGGAAGGCCGCGATGCTTCAGGGGTTCTCAAGAAGGTAAAGAAGGAGCTGAAGGCTCTGGCGGACTGGATGGATGGAAACAACCGGTGATTGCGCCATGGGCGTAATTACCAACAAGAAACGGGACGTAGCGCAGCCTGGTAGCGCACTTGCTTGGGGTGCAAGGGGTCGTGGGTTCGAATCCCGCCGTCCCGACCATTATCGTTTCTGAAAAAAACTGCCTTTACGGCAGTTTTTTTGTTTAGGCCTATGAAAATACTTGTTTCAAACGATGACGGCATTTACTCGCCGGGTATACAGATTCTCGCCAAGCGGCTCATGCAGCTGGGCGATGTCTATGTCATTGCCCCCGACCGGGAACGCAGCGCGGCGAGCCACTCCCTTACCCTCGACCGGCCTCTGCTGGTGGAAGAGATAAAGGAGCGGATGTTCAGTGTCAATGGCACACCGACGGACTGCGTGAGCATTGGTGTAAAGGGTATTTTAAAGGAACGTCCCGACCTGGTTGTTTCGGGTATAAACAAGGGGGGCAACCTGGGGGACGACATCACCTATTCCGGCACCGTGTCGGCGGCCATC
>JAOUDF010000261.1 GCA_029859385.1 Nitrospirota bacterium | reverse complement strand
AGGCGCACAAGGGGACTTTGTTCCTCGATGAGATAGGCGATATGCCGCTCGCGGTTCAGGCTAAACTGCTCAGGGTTCTCCAGGAGAAGCAATTCTATCCTGTCGGCGCCGAAAAGCCGTTGACGGTTGATGTGAGGGTTATTGCCGCTACTAACAAGGATCTTGGGGAGGAGGTGCGACAGGGGAACTTCCGGGAAGATCTCTACTACCGCATCCATGTTATTCCCATTGACGTTCCCCCTCTGCGAGAAAGAAAGGAAGACATACCTCTTCTGGCCACTCATTTTCTAAAGAAGATCAACGAGCGGACAAAAAAGGACATTCGGGGTTTTGCCTCTGCGGCAATGAAAGCCCTGCAGCGGCATGACTGGCCCGGCAATGTGAGGCAACTGGAAAATGTTATTGAATATTCAGTAGCCATGAGCATGCAACCTCTTATCACCGAGGAGCTCATTCTGCAGGCTGGAGACATAAAGGAAGAGGGCGTGCTCAGGCCCTTGAGAGAAGCAAAGGATGAGTTCGAGAAGAGGTACCTCGAAGATGTCCTGAGGATGGCCCAGGGCAACGTGAGCAAGGCAGCATCGCTTGCTGGTAAATATCGTGCCGATTTTTACAGTCTGCTTAAGAAATATGATCTCCGGCCGGATATGTTCAAGGATTAATTCCTCTCATGCTTCACCTCGTGGAATATTAATGTGCATAAGCGCCACAGGTGGTGTATGATTTTCCCTGCACTTCGCCCCTCTGTAGGCGTGTGGCTCGGGCAGGCGTCTGAGCTTTTCCCTTGCCGGTGCTTTGTTGCAGGGTATTGGCATGTTCGTTGCTGCTCCTCTGATTGTGAAGGTGCGGGTCTAAAGAAGGTTCAGCCATGACAGGTGGATCAGTCCCGTACCTATCACTCTATTTGCTGAGGGAAAACAAGCTATGGAGAGGTTTCTTTAAATGCTTTCATCTGCCTTGCTTCGACAGGTATCAGTATTTGGTGCTGGCGGAAACCATGGCGCCATGACGGACTATGGCGCATCCAATGAAGGGCTTCAGGTAAGGCTGGCGACATCGGCGGAAGACCTCGACAGCGTCTACAAGCTTCGCTACCAGGTATATTGCGTCGAGAGAGGTTTTGAGAAAAAAGAGGATTACCCCTGGCGGAGAGAGTCGGACAAATACGATCCGTACTCAATTCACCTGCTCACGACCATTGGATCGATACCTGTAGGGACGGTTCGTTTTATCCGGCCGGGAAATCCATGGCAATTCCCTATAGAGGAACACTGTGGCATCTCGATGGGCGCCATTTCCGGCGGCGATCGCCGGGTAGGGGAAATATCCCGACTGGCGGTGAGTTTGGAGGCAATCAAGGGCAATCCCTCAAAGGGCGACGCCATAACGTATGCCCTTATCCGAAGACTGTTTCATACTGTCAGCATGCATGAGCCTGATGTCAGGTATGTTTTCGCCGCTATGAGCGGGGGGTTGCAGCGCAGGCTGAGGCAGTGCGGCGCGGACTTTATGCGTGCGGGGGCACCCGTCAACTACCACGGTCTCAGAATTCCCTGCTATGCAACGATGGAAGAAATAGGCCGCGGGATGGCGCGCCATGAGCTGTCTCGCGAACAGATGTCGTATGCCTTGCAGTATGCGTAGGCGTTGACCCCCAAAAAGGTAGCGTAGTTTTTCCCTCGCCGCCCATCCGGGTTTCTCCTTTCAGTAGTTCCCCGCAGAGTAATCTCTCTTTCAGAGAAGGCAAGCTTCATCTTACCCGCCCAAGCTTCCTGGAGAGGTTAAAGCCGGTCAAGGCATCGATTTTCGCGGTAAGCTCCTGGAGGCGCAGCTCCTTTTCAAGCGTTTCCATGGCCTTTTCGGGAGGGGAAAGGTGGAGGTCGATCTGCAGCCTCCTCCTCTCAAAATAGAGCCTTGTTACTTCATTGAGCACATCGTCCCTCAGCTGCACCATAAGTCTCGATCTTGTATCGATGGATGTCTGGTCGTTATTCCAGATAAGATCTCCCAGTTCCCAGGTCAGAGAGACGGACCATCCCGAATCCCTCCCCCTTGTAATATCGTCATCCTTATACTTCACCGTGCTGGTGCTGTAGAAATAGGTGCCGCTTTGCCAGTCCTTGCTTTGATCGTAGCCTACCCTCAAATCAGGAAGCCATGCCTTTCTTTCCGCTGCTTTTCTCCAGCCCTCGATCTTTTCAGGATGCACCTCGGCATACCTTATGGCGGCCTCTTGCATCTCGATGATCGTGGGCTCATGGGCGAAGATGGAGGCCACATCTTTTGCTTCCATCCCCATGTTTTTATGGGTCCCATTCTGATCTGTCAGGGTTGCTTTAAATACCCCTGATTTAGTGGCGGCCCACAGGGTATTATTCTTAAAGGCATCAAAAGCCAGGTGCCGAATATCCGGGGAAGTGAGTCCCTGGTAAAGCTCCATCCATCTCTTGGCAGTCTTGAAATATCTGAATACACCGTTACCGGTAGCAACATACAATGTCCCGGTTTCCGTTGGATTGATTGCCATGTGGCGTATGTCACGGCCGGCAAGGCCGATATCGCTGGTCATATCCCAGGATAGGCCGCCATCCTCCGATACATAGACACCGCGTGTTGATCCGACATATAAGGTTTTATCATCCTCCGGATCAACAGCGACGACTGTTAACTCCGCCCCGGCTTTATCGGTCTCCTCAGCTTCGTCCATGCCGGAAAGGGCCTGTTCCCCTTCGTCATCTCCGTCAGAGATGTCTGCCGCAAATATCTTCTCCCAGGTGAGCCCGGCATTCGTGCTTTTATAGAGACCCCTGTCTGTTGCGGCGTAAATGGTGTTGCTGGCTGAGGGGGCTATGGCAATAGACGTGACCGTGACCGCGGAGGGCAGAGCGTTCGATTTTTCCCAGTTGCTTCCTCCATCATTGGTCCGGAAGAGCCCTGCTGATGTTCCGATAAAGATCATTTTCGGAGTTGCCGGGTTGACGGCTATGCTGAGTACAGAACTTTCCCGGTGGCCGACACCGTTAAATATTCTTGTCCAATTTCTCCCATGATCATTGCTTTGGTAGAGGCCATCCCGAGTTCCAACGTAGATAGTTTGGGGGTTCACGGAATTAAGCACAACGGAGGTTATTGTGTTGGAAGTGCCCCTGATGGATAGTATCTCATCCCAGGTCTTGCCCCCATTCATGGTTTTGTATAGGGCATCGGAAGCACCTGCGTATGCCGTATCCTGATTGCCGGGACTTGCTGCTACCACGCGCAGGTCTGGATTGGCAATACCGCGACTTAAGTCTGCCCATGCTGTGTTATTTTTTGCCCACGAAGGCGCAG
>JAOUDF010000260.1 GCA_029859385.1 Nitrospirota bacterium | reverse complement strand
CTGCTGGGCATCGGTGGGCGAGCATATCAAGATCGGCGACCGCTACGGCCTCATCCGTTTCGGTTCGCGGGTCGACATCTTCCTCCCCGTGGGGAGCGAGGTAAAGGTAAAGCTGGGAGACAAGACCGTCGGGGGAGAAACCATCCTCGGCGTAATCAAGGAGTGAGCCTATGAAAAAAGGTATCTATGTCCTGCCCAACCTGGTAACTGTTTGCAGCACCTTCTGCGGCTTTTACGCCATCATCTCGTCGTTCAAGGGGAACTACATTTACGCCGCCTGGGCCATCATGATCGCCAGCATCTTCGACGGGCTCGACGGCAAGATCGCCCGGCTCACCCACTCCACCAGCAAGTTCGGCGTTGAGCTCGATTCCCTCTCGGACGTCATCTCCTTCGGCGTTGCACCGGGAGTGCTCATCTACACATGGGCGCTTCAGCCCTTCGGCCGCATCGGATGGGTGGGGGCGTTCCTCTTCGTTGTCTGCGGCGCCTTGCGTCTCGCCCGCTACAACGTGCAGGCGGAGACGTCAGAGGCGAAATACTTCACTGGTTTACCAATACCCGCGGCCGCCGTCACCATCGGCGCCTTCGTCCTCTTTTACGAAGAGCTGTGGAAAGATCGGGAGGTGCGGACCTACCTCGTGGTGGTACTCACCTATCTTCTCGCCTTCCTCATGGTGAGCACGGTCAGGTACCACAGCATCAAGGAGTTCGAGGACAGCAAGCGCAGCCCCTTCCTCGTCCTCGTGGGCGCGGTGCTGGTGCTTATCGTCATCCTCATGCACCCCACCGTCATGCTCTTCGTGGCCTGCATCACCTATGTAACGTGGGGCATGGTGGAAGGCGTGGTAATGTACAAGAAACGATCGGCGGCCCATGTCGTCGTGAAGGAACAGAAACAACAGCCATGAGCAGAACAATCAGGATATTCGATACCACCCTGCGGGACGGCGAACAGTCCCCCGGGTGCAGCATGAACATAGAAGAAAAGCTCACCGTTGCCCGCCAGCTGGCGCGGATGAAGGTCGACATCATCGAGGCGGGATTTCCCATCGCCTCCGATGGCGATTTCCAGGCCGTCCGCGCCATTGCGGAAGAGATAAAGGGGCCGGTCATCTGCGGCCTTGCGCGGGCCAAGGAGATCGACATCGACCGGGCCGGCGAAGCCATCAAGCCCGCCGAACGGGGCCGCATCCATACCTTCATCGCCACCTCAGACATCCACCTCAGGCACAAGCTGCGCATCAGCCGTGAGGAGGTCTTGGAGCAGGCCGTGAAGATGGTGAAGTACGCGCGACGCTACACCGACGACGTGGAGTTCTCCGCCGAGGACGCCTTCCGCAGCGATCACGACTTCCTCTGCAAGATAGTGGAGGCGGTCATCGACGCCGGTGCGACCACGGTCAACATCCCCGACACCGTCGGCTACGCCATCCCCTCGGAGTTCGGTGCTCTCATCGCCAAGATCCGCAACGAGGTCCCCAACATCGACAAGGCCATCATCTCCGTCCACTGCCACAACGACCTTGGGCTGGCCGTTTCCAACTCTTTGGCCGCCATCCAGAACGGCGCCGGGCAGGTGGAGTGCACCGTCAACGGTATCGGCGAGCGGGCCGGTAACGCCGCCATGGAAGAGATCGTCATGGCGCTCAAGACACGGCGAAACCTGTTCGAGGCCGAAACCGGCATCGTCAGCGAAGAGATCATGCGCTCCAGCAGGCTCCTCTCCACCATTACCGGCGTCATGGTGCAGCCCAACAAGGCCATCGTGGGAGCCAACGCCTTCGCGCACGAGTCGGGCATCCACCAGGACGGTGTACTCAAGGAGAAATCGACCTACGAGATCATGACCCCCGATTCCGTCGGGCTGGGACAGGTGCGGCTGGTGCTGGGCAAACATTCCGGCAGGCACGCCTTCAAGGCGCGGCTTTTAGAGCTGGGGCACGAGCTGTCCGAGGAAGAGATCAACCGGGCATTCGCTCGGTTCAAGCACCTGGCGGACCAGAAGAAGGATATCTTCGACGAGGACATCGAGGCCCTTGTCGCCGACGAGGTACACCGCCTCGAAGACACCATCGTGCTCAAGTACCTCAACGTGGAGAGCGGCACCTCCATCATCCCCACCGCCACCATCGAGATGGAGGTCGACGGGCAACTGACGCGGGAAACCGGCACCGGAGACGGCCCGGTGGATGCGGCGCTGAAGACCATCGAGAAGGTCGTCGGCAGCGGCAGCCGCCTCACCTCCTACGTGGTGCAGGCCATTACCGGCGGCACCGAGGCCCAGGGCGAGGTGACCGTACGTATCGAGGATGAAGGCCGTACCTTCATAGGCCACGGCGCCGACACCGACATCATCGTCGCGTCGGCCAAGGCCTACATCAACGCCCTCAACAAGCAGGTCTACTGGAAGAGAAACCGCACCGCGGGCGTCGACAGGCCGCGCCGGGAACCGGCATGAGAAAAATCCTCTTCGTCTGCATCGAGAACTCATTCCGAAGCCAGATCGCCGAAGGGTTCGCCCGGGCGCTGAGCGGCGAGTTTGTCGAGGCTTACAGCGCCGGGTCAAAACCCTCGGGCACAGTGGCCCCCGCCGCAATCCAGCTCATGAATGAACTGGGGATCGATATTTCCGGCCACACCTCAAAAGGCCTCGATGCACTGCCCTCCGTGGAGTTCGACGCCGTCGTCACCATGGGGTGCGGCGACGCCTGCCCAACGGTCAAGGCAAAGCAGCGCATCGACTGGCCCCTGGACAATCCCAAGGGGCAGCCAATCGAGGTACAGCGGAAGATGCGGGACGACATCGAACAGCGCGTGAAACAACTTCTGGAGACGGTCTGAAAATGCAGGAAAAGATCATCAGGGATTTTCAGGAAAGCGTCGAGGTAAAGCTGGCCTTCATTCAGCGCGAATCCGCCCGCATCGAGCAGGTCGTTCGCGTCATGGCCGAGGCGTTCGGGAAGGGCAACAAGGTCCTCCTCTTCGGCAACGGCGGCAGCTCCACCGACGCATCGCACATCGCCGCCGAGTTCGTCAACCGCTTCAAGATCGAGCGTCGCGGTCTCCCCGCCATCGCCCTTGCCTGCGATCCGGCAGTCGTCACCAGCATCGCCAACGACTACTCCTTCGACCGCCTCTTCGCCCGGCAGATCGAGACCTTCGGCGCAAAGGGCGACATCGCCCTGGGCATCTCCACCAGCGGCAACTCACCCAACGTTCTCGCGGGACTCAAGGCCGCCAAAGAGCTGGGCATGGTCACCATCGGCTGGACCGGCGGCACCGGCGGCAAAATGGCCGAGCTGGTCGACTACCCCTTCGTCGTCCCCACAAAAAACACC
>JAOUDF010000051.1 GCA_029859385.1 Nitrospirota bacterium | reverse complement strand
CGGGCAAGCTGCTGATAGTTCCTCATAAGTGCTCCTTTGACTTGGCGGTTTAAGAAGCATTGAGCCTACAGCAGCTTGCCTCTTAAACGCACCTGCAAAATTGCACTTACGAGTTGAATTCACCTCATAAGAATCATGCGGCCGTAGCGAAAATGGAGTTCGGCATTGCGAGTAAAGGGGAATCTGTTAATATTTTCGAATAATTTCCAAGGCAGACAGGCTGACGACTCCGGAATTTTAGGGGTAAATCCATGAAACCGGTCATCTGCATCTCCGGCATTTCAGGAAGGGGCAAGACAACTCTGGTGGAAAGGCTGATCCCCGGCTGATATTCAGGTGCTGTCGGGTAGCTTCAACGATGTACGCGTCCACGTTGCAACCCGACTGATGGGAAGGTTAATGTCGGATGACGGTAAGGCGACGGAGATAAAGCCCAGCTCCGTTTTTTTGAACCAGACTGAGAGCTGTCGACCGGCGCCTGCATTTAAGCCTTCTGGGTTACGTTGGCAATTTTTATCAACAGCGATTTCTTGTCAATCGGTTTTACCAGAAAATCAGCCGCGCCGTTGTCTAGGCATTCCTGCATGATGAGTGGATCACCGTGCCCCGTAATCATAATAATGGGGATATTGGCAAGTCGAGGCACGGTTTTTATCCTCTTTGTCATCTCCACACCATCTATGCCAGGCATCATGATATCCATAAGGATGACGTCAGGGAGTGTGTTGCGCATAAGATTAAGCGCGTCCATGCAGTCGGTGGCGAACTGAACCTGATACCCTTCCGTTTCCAGGATTTTGCCGATGATTTTATGCAGGAACGTGTCATCGTCCACCAATAGCACCGATCGGCTTTTGTGCCCGGAACTCTGCCTTGCCGAAGGAGCCTGTGCCATAGCAGCCTCTGAATGGCCTTCCACCTTGCCAGTGGGGGGCACAAAGCCAAGATCAGTCGGTACTTTGCGCGCAGTTTCATTGCCAATATTCATCAGCCGTCTCGCCCGACCTGAAAAGCCCGCCACTGTCGCGTCACCCCCCAAGGCAGACAGCTCGTGCATGATTCTATGTACGGCCATGTTGAGCCGGCGCGGGTCGTCCATCGCGGGCCAGAAAAGCACATAGTCGTCAAATATTCTGTCACGGCAGAGTTCATAAGCGTGCTCTGCGTCATTTCTGTTGCAAAAAATGATAGAGTGCGGCGGGTACTCGTTCCGCGCTTCTCTCCGGCGGCAAAGGTCAAGATAAAGATCTCGCGATTTTCCGATCAGTTCGAAGGCCAGTATCAGTACATCAGGGTTTTCTCGCTCAATCTCCGCGACAGTGTTCTTGTTACTGGCTACAGTGAGCACATTTTTGAATTCAGCACTCAGGCGCTGTTCTGCCAGTTTCGCATCGGCGACATTGTCGGAAGTGATCATGATTTTAAGGTTCTTGGTGACGGTCGAGGGGTCTGATTTCATGTGTATGCCACGTTGGTCCCGGCTCACGGGAAGTGTTTAATTATTTTTTCAAGCGCATCACTGTACTACACGATTCACTGGTGCACAAGACACTTGCTAGAAAGAGCTGATATACTCTTCTACCGCAGCGGTCTCCGTTTCAAAGCGAGACAGTAACTTGGCCAGGGAATCTGTATGTCCGGCTTTGCATGCCTGTTCTATTTCCGCGCACAATTCACCCAGGGTTATTGCGCCGACTGAGCGAGACGACGATTTGAGCTTGTGGGCCAGCGCTCCTGCCAGCGCTGAATCGCCAGTATCGCAGGCGGCCCTCAATTCCGCTGCAATGCCGGCCATACTGCTTTGGAACTCCCGCAGAAAGTCCCGGACCACTGCTTCATCGTCTCCTACGAGATCCTTGAGCATGCTTACCTCTACGGGGATGGTTCCCGCTGGTACTCGTTCCGGTGTCGAAGGGGCTAACGGCGTTGTTTTGGCTGAAGAAGGCAGCCATTTCTCCAGCAGGGGTTTTATTTTTTCGGATCGTGCCGGTTTTCCGAGATAGTCATCCATTCCCATTGAGAGACAATCTTCGTCCGTACCTTTTAGGGTATTGGCAGTGAAAGCGATGATGGGAATATGAGTTTTACCGTTCTCGGCAGCGCGGATGGCGGCGGTCAACGCGTATCCATCCATTTCTGGCATATGCAGGTCGGTAATGACGAGACCATAATCACCGCTCTGCCAGCGTTGAAATGCCTCAAGACCATTACTGACCACATCGGCAGTGTATCCCAGAAGTGATATCTGACGCAGGATAACTTTCTGGTTTATTTCATTGTCCTCCGCGACCAGGATCAGTCTGCCGGTGAGGCGAGCCTCCTCACGGGATAAAGGTGTTCCCGTTGCCCGAGCATGATTATTGTGGTTCGCCAGATCATCTTTATCGTTCAATCGGCCAGCGGCAATGGCTAGGGCTTTAAAAAACATCTTCCGCTGCACAATTTCACCGTTCATGGTGACGAGATCTGCGGCATGCCTCCTGAAACCTCGATGTCCGTCGTTCCCGATAATGATAAAGCGGGTATCGAGGTCAGGTCGAGCTCGACAGACAGTCCTGAATTCATCGATGGCTGGCGTATTATGGCGGGCGTCAATTATTATCAGGCACAGGCCCGGCCTCTGTTCTTCGATAAGGGCGCAGAGGGCCGCTGGATCTGCTGCCAGCTTGGCACTTACGCCGGCGTATCTCAGGTAGGCGGCCAGATCTTCAGCCCTGCTGTGCGTGTCCGTTGCCACAATGCATGGCAGGCCGGCGATCAGTGATGTTGTGTCATCGGCAACAGACTTGTGGTGAGAGGATGCAAAGGGGATCTGCACAGAGAAGGTTGAACCATTGTCAATCTGGCTCTGCACAGAGATCTCTCCTTTCATCAGCCGTGTCAAACGATGACATATGGCAAGCCCCAACCCTGAGCCGCCAAAACGCCTGGTGGTTGAGCTATCAGCCTGTGAAAAAGGCTTAAATAACTTTTGCAATGCTTTTTCACTGATGCCAATGCCGTTATCTATAACGCGAAATTGCACGATAACCGTTTCGTTCTCGCTGTTAAGTGTGTCGGTGTTGAGTGTTGCATTATCAATCATCTCAACGCGGAGGGCTACCTGGCCGCGCTGTTGTCGATTGGCGGAAAATTTAATGGCATTGCTGAGAAGGTTCACCAGTATCTGATGCAGGCGCAGGGGGTCACCAATGACACTTTCAGGAATAGCGGGGTCGACGAAGAGGTAGAGCTCTACCTCTTTTTTGGAGGCCATATTGCCGACAATAGCGCATGCTTTCTCTGCTATATCGACTAGAGATACGGGTAGAGTTTCAATATCGATCTTTCCTGTCTCGACCTTGGAGAAGTCGAGGATGTCTTCTATGATATTTAGCAAGGTAAAGGCCGATTCCTGGATAAGGTTTACTGTCTCAACCTGCTCATTGTCGAGGTTGCTATGGCTCAGCACATCGATCATGCCTATTATGCCGTTCATGGGCGTGCGTATTTCGTGGCTCATGGTGGTAAGAAATGTCGACTTGGCATGGTTGGCATATTCGGCATCAAGCTTGGCTTTTTCAAGCTCCATGGTGCGCTCGACTACTTTCCTTTCCAGGTCAAGATTAAGATTGCGCACCGCGGCCTCAGCCTTTTTTTGTTCCGAAATATCTCGAGCGATACCAGTAAAAAACGCTTCGCCAGACGCTGACCATTGCGCCAAAGACAGTTCCAACATAAAAAAGTGACCGTCCTTATGCAGCCCCTCTATCTCGATCGTTTTTTTCATCAGGCTGGTCACGTTACCTGCGGTAAATATCGATATTTCATTGGAATAGCGGCTGAGAGAATTCTTCGACAATAATGCGCTAACCGGCTGGCCGACTATCTCATCATGTGCATAGCCAAACATCTGCAAGGCGCCGGAATTCCATCCTAGTATAATGCCAGCGCTGTTCGTCGTAATAATGGCATCGTTTGCTGATTCGGTCACGGCACGGAAATGTTGTTCGCTTTTCTGAAGTGCCAGTTCGGCTTGTTTGCGTTCGGTAATATCCGTGATCAGGCCGTCGAAAGCGAATACATACCCTGCTTCATCGAGCTGTGGCACTACCTTGCTGCGAACCCAGCCTGTCGAGTGATCCTTCCGGATAATGCGGTACTCCAGTAGAGGAGGAGATTCCCCTGCAAGTACTTTCGATAATTGTTCCAGCACGATGCTCTTGTCGTCAGCATGGATTATGCGCCACCACAAATCCGGATCTGCATCGTACTCATCCTTCGTATAGCCGGTTACCGCAACACAACCTGGGCCATAAACAACATCGCGAACCCTGCCGTCTTTGGCTTGAGCTGTGTAGACGTAGTCCGTTGTCGATTCCACCAGCTTTCGGAAGCGTTCATTGCTCGCTTGCAAATCCCTTTCAATCGCCTTGCGTTCGTTGATCTCTTTTCTAAGCTGTTCAGCATTCTCTTTCAGCTTAGTGACAATAAGCCTGGTGTGGTCTGCCTCGAACTCTTCGTCGCTAAAAAAAGGTGAAAGGCCTGGATGGGAAGGCTCCTCCGGGTTTGGTTTGAGGTGGCTTAATAATTCTCTCCACTTGATTGGCTTTGTAAGGAAGATCGCTCCCATTGACTCGGCCATCGTTCTCTCCGTATTATCTTTGTAAAATCCTGAAACAAAAATTACCGGAATATGCCGAAGATGATCATGTTTTCTCAGGGCCAGCAGCATCTGAAAGCCATCCATGACCGGCATGAGGATATCTGAGACAATTGCGTCAGGGCGTTCGTCCAGAGTTATATTCAGGGCGGCTCTGCCGTCAGCGGCTTCGAGAACCTTAAATCCTTGCTCCTGCAACATTTCAGCCAGGAGTTCCCGAACATTTTCTTCATCATCAACGACCAGTATTTTCTTTATCTCGCGGGGCATCGGAGTACTCGTTTGGTTAAGGCCGCATCAAGGACAACCGTAAAAGAATAAAACATTTTTCGGCAGACAGGCTTCTTTTCATGAGAATCATTTGCAGCGCCATTCAGCAGAGATGCCAGTTAATATCGTTACAAAAAAATGGCTAGAACGGAAAGATATCATCGTTGCAGAAAGAGGGGAATCTGCTAATATTGCCGAGTAACTGCTCGGCCAAACAGGCTGAAAGACTGACATTTTCTGGGGATATCTTCATGAAACCTATCATCTGTATCAGCGGCATTTCCGGAAGCGGCAAGACAACCCTGGTGGAAAAGCTGATCCCCGAACTGATCTCCAGGGGTTATCGGGTTGCGTCGGTGAAGCATGATGCCCACCGGTTCGAGATCGACAAAGAGGGAAAGGACAGCTGGCGGCACAAGCAGGCGGGATCGAGGACCGTGGTCCTGGCCTCCCCCGAAAAGGTGGCGGTGATCCGCGACCTCGACCGCGACATGGGCATCGACGAACTGGTTGACCGCTATGTCGAGGATGTTGACATTGTGGTGGCCGAAGGGTTCAAGGGGGCGCTCAATCCCAAGGTAGAGGTCTGGCGCAAGGCCGCCAGTGAGGCCCCTGTTCTTCTGAAAGATCCCCATCTGCTGGCGGTGGCCACCGATGACAAGGAGATCGATCTTCCTGTGCCCCGAATTGACATTAACGACGTAAAGGGGGTCGCTGACCTGATTGAAGAGAAGGTGCTGCGCGGGGCCGCCATGGAGTATTTCGGAAGGGTGAACCTCTATGTCAACGGCAGGCGAATCCCCATGAAGGACTTTGTACAGGATTTTGTCGCCGGAGCTATTTTGGGAATGGCATCCTCACTAAAGGGCGTTGAAGGGCCGATAAGGGAACTTTCGCTGAGAATCGAGGAGCACATGCCGACAAAGTTGCAGAGCAAGGAGGAATAATGAACGATCGGAAACCTCAGCTTGCCCTCAAGGGTGATTACAAGAGTATGGATATGGAGTCGCTGGTGAGGGACTTCGCCAACCATATGGAATTTACGGTCGGCAAAGATGCCTATACTGCCAAGGACCATGACCAGTACAAGGCCCTGGCGCATGTGGTCCGGGACCGTATCACCGAACGGTGGATGGAGAGCCAGCGCACCTATTATCGCGCCGACGCCAAGCGCATTTACTACCTTTCGCTGGAGTTCCTCATCGGAAGGCTCATGGGAAACAGCCTCATCAATCTGGGCTTCTGTGACGAATGCTTCGCCCTCATGCAGGATCACGGCGTCAATATGGAAGCGGTCCAGGAGCAGGAGCCCGATGCAGGCCTGGGCAATGGCGGTCTTGGCAGGCTGGCGGCCTGCTTCCTCGATTCAATGGCGACACTTGAGTTGCCTGCCTACGGCTACGGTATCCGCTACGAATACGGTATTTTCAATCAACATATTGTCGATGGTCACCAGGTGGAGTCTCCCGACAACTGGCTCCGTTACGGAAACCCGTGGGAGTTCCCCCGGCCGGAAGTCCTTTATCCGGTCAAGTTCTACGGCAGGGTCTACCAGCATACCGATGGGAGAGGGGTTCTGCATACCGAGTGGGTTGATACCGACGACGTCATGGCCATGGCCTATGACACCCCGATTCCCGGCTATATGAACAATACCGCCATCAACATGCGCCTCTGGGCTGCCAAGTCGTCCCGGGAGTTCAACCTTTCGTATTTCAACGACGGCGACTACATACGGGCGGTGGGGCACAAGAACGAGACGGAAAATATTTCCAAGGTGCTCTACCCCAACGACAACTTCTTTGTGGGGAAGGAGCTGCGCCTGAAGCAGGAGTACTTCTTCGTGTCGGCTACGCTTCAGGATATTATCCGTCGCTATATAAAGGATAATACCACTTTTGACCGGTTCCACCACAAGGTCGCCATTCAGCTCAACGACACGCACCCTGCCATTGCCATTCCTGAATTGATGCGGGTGCTTATGGACCAGCAGGGGCTGGGCTGGGACAAGGCCTGGGATATTGCCATCAAGACCTTCGGGTACACCAACCATACCATCCTGCCGGAGGCACTGGAAAAATGGCCGGTGGACCTGTTCGGCAAGGTCCTGCCGCGGCATCTGCAGATTATTTACGAGATCAACCACCGCTTCCTCAAGCAGGTGGAGCAGCGCTACCCCGGCGATGCCGACCGTCTCAGGCGGATGTCTATCATCGAGGAGGGGGACGAGAAGCGGATCAGGATGGCCAACCTCGCCATAGTGGGGAGCCGTAGGGTGAACGGTGTTGCGGCCCTGCATACCGAACTGCTCAAGGCCGAGGTTTTCAGGGATTTCTATGAGCTCTACCCCGACCGCTTCGTGAATATGACCAATGGCATTACCCCGAGGCGGTGGCTCAAAAAGGCAAACCCCGCCCTCTCTGCACTGATTTCCGGCAAGATCGGGGGAGGGTGGGTTACCGACCTCGATCAGCTGAAAAAGCTGGTCCCGCTGGCGAAAGACAGGAAGTTCAGGGCTGCGTGGCAAGAGGTGAAGCGAAAGAACAAGGAGGCGCTGGCAGACTACATTTTCAGAAAAACCGGGACGGTAGTGAATCCCGATTCCCTGTTCGACTGTCAGGTGAAGCGTCTGCATGAGTACAAGCGCCAGCTGCTGAACGTACTGCACGTTATAACGCTTTATAACAGGATACGGAGCAACCCCGCCGGTACGGTCGTGCCAAGGACCGTCATATTCAGCGGCAAGGCGGCGCCGGGCTACTGGATGGCCAAGAAGATCATCAAGCTGATCAATTCCGTCGCCGATGTGGTCAACAACGATCCGGTCGTCAATGGGCGTCTCAAGGTGGTCTTCCTCCAGAACTACAATGTGTCGCTGGCGGAGAGGATCATCCCCGCTGCAGACCTTTCTGAGCAGATATCCACTGCCGGCACCGAGGCGTCGGGGACAGGCAATATGAAATTCGCCCTGAACGGCGCCCTCACCATCGGCACCCTCGACGGCGCCAATGTCGAGATACGGGAGGAAGTGGGGGAGGAGAACATCTTCATCTTCGGGCTCAACACCCGCGAAGTGGCCGAGCTCAAGGCGGCGGGATATAATGCCCGGGACTACTACAATGGCAACGCGGAACTCAGGCAGGTCCTCGATATGATCGCCGGGGGCTACTTCAGTCCCTCCAGTCCCGACCTGTTCGCCCCTATTGTCAACTCCCTTCTCGATGGCGACCAGTACCTGCTGCTGGCGGACTACGCATCCTATGTTCGGTGCCAGGAGCAGGTTGCAAAGACCTATCTCGACCAGGAAGAATGGACGAGGATGGCTATTCTCAACGTGGCCCACATGGGGAAATTCTCCAGTGACAGGACCATTAAAGAGTATGCCCGGGAGATCTGGCAGGTAAAACCGATACCGATAGAAATGCCTGAAAATACAGCACGTGGTTGCTCTACGGGCTGATCTCTTTTCCCTTGACACCCCGCGGCACTTTCCCTATAGTACGCATTTCACTGACGACACCCCCCGTGTGTCTGCATCAGGTAGTCTGGTATGCTAGAAGACCTTTCAGGTAAGTTACAGGCAATATTCAAGAAGCTGAGCGGTCGCGGGCTCCTCACCGAAGAGGTGGTCGCAGAATCGCTGCGGGAAGTGCGTCTTGCGCTTCTTGAGGCCGATGTAAACTTCCGCGTCGTCAAGGATCTGGTCGAAAAGATCAGGGTCCGGGCCGTCGGGCAGGAAGTGCTGGGAAGCATTACTCCCGGCCAGCAGGTTATAAAGATCGTCCACGACGAGCTCTGCGCCATGATGGGCGGGCAGGCCACCGGTATCCCGCTGGTCCCCAATCAGCCGACGGTCATCATGATGGTGGGGCTTCAGGGCTCCGGTAAGACAACCACCACCGCCAAGCTCGCCCTGCGGTTCAAGAAGGACGGCAGGCGCGTCCTCATGGTTGCGGCCGATACGCAGCGGCCGGCGGCTATCCGGCAGCTCTTCACCCTTGGTGAACAGACCGGCGTTGAGGTGTACGGGACCCAGGAAAAAGACGATCCGGTCAGGGTGTGCCGCGAAGGGTTCGACAAGGCGTACCGGGCCGGTTTTGATGTAGTGCTGTTCGATACCGCCGGTCGACTCCAGATCGATGAAACGCTCATGGAGGAGCTGGCGCAGATCAAGGGCGTCGTAAAGCCCCACGAAATTCTGCTGGTGGCCGATGCCATGACCGGTCAGGAAGCGGTCAATATCGCCACCCGTTTCAACGAAGTGCTCGACCTCTCCGGTGTGGTTCTTACCAAGCTGGACGGCGATGCCAGGGGCGGCGCGGCCCTCTCCATACGCGCGGTGACGGGCAAGCCGATCAAATTCGCCGGTATCGGAGAAAAGATCGAGGCCATCGAGCTGTTTCACCCCGACCGGCTGGCCTCGCGGATACTGGGGATGGGGGATGTCCTCTCCCTCATCGAGAAGGCCCAGACGGCGGTTACGGTTCAGGACGCCGCAGCGCTCCAGGAGAAGCTGGCGAAAGACGGCTTTACCCTGGAGGATTTCCGGGAGCAGATCACCCAGATGAAAAAGCTGGGGTCTCTGAAGGACCTCATGGGGATGCTGCCGGGGATGGGCAAGCTCAACATGGCCAACATGAAGGTCGACGACCGGGAGGTGGCGCGGGTTGAGGCGATCATCAACTCAATGACCCGCAAGGAGCGGCTCAATCCGGTGATCATCAACGGAAGCCGGAGGGTGCGCATCTCGAAGGGCAGCGGGACTACAGTGCAGGAGGTAAACCGGCTGCTCAAGCAGTTCGCTGAAGCGAGAAAGATGTTCAAGACCCTCAGCAGCGCAAAGGGGAAAAAGGGATTGGCGTCAATGGCCAGAAGGTTGATGCCGTTTTAGGTGTGTTTTGTAGGGGCAGTTGACGAGTTGCCCGCATTTTTGGCAGGAGGAAAAGAGATGTCAGTAAAAATCCGTCTCACAAGGATGGGCACGCACAAGAGGCCGTTTTACCGGGTGGTTGTTACCGATTCGCGTACGAAGAGGGGCGGCCAGTACATTGAGAACGTGGGGACCTACGATCCGCTGATGGCGGCTGAGGGCGTAAAGCTCGACCAGGCCAAGATCGTCGGCTGGCTCGACAAGGGTGCGATCCCTACTGTTACGGTAAAGCAGCTGCTGAAGAAGGCCGGTATCGCGAAGACGGCCGCAGCACCCGCAGCCTGATTACCGTGCCCGACATCTTTGGATGACAGGGTAGACCTCGGGTGACGGTCAGGGACCACGTTATCATCGGAAGGGTTGTCAAGCCTCACGGCGTCAGGGGAGAGGTCAAGGTTGTCCCCCTCTCTGACGTGCCCGAACGCTTCAAGCGCCTCAAAAAGGTATGGATTGAAGAGGCGGAGAAGGGGTTGACGCTGTTTCGGGTCCGCTCGAGCCGGACGCAGAATGAGATGGTGATCCTTTCCCTGGAGGGGATCAATACCCCGGAAGAGGCCGCCGAACTTTCCGGACAGGAACTGCTGGTTCCGAAAGAGGAATCTCCCGAGCTTCCCGAAGGGGTTTTCTACTGGCACGATCTCCTCGGGATGGAAGTGGCGACCACCGACGGACGCATGCTGGGCAGGGTGACGGATATCTTCCAGACGGGCAGCAACGATGTCTACGTCGTCCAGGATGGGGACAAGGAACTGCTGGTCCCTGCCATCGCCGATGTGATCCGGACCGTGAGTGTCGCGGAAAAGAAGATGATCATTCATCCCATGCCGGGCCTGCTGGATGAAGATTAAAGTTATTACCCTCTTCCCGGCCATGGTCGAGACGGTGCTCGAAGAGAGCCTGCTTGGCAAGGCCAGGGCAAAAGGGATACTCTCCATCGATGTGGTGAACCTCAGGGATTTCACCGAAGGGAGACACCAGGTCGCCGACGACTACCCCTATGGCGGTGGCGCGGGGATGGTGCTCAAGCCCGAGCCGATATTCCGGACGGTGGAGAGCCTGAAGAAGGAATTGCCGGACGCCCGGGTGATCTACCTTTCTCCGCAGGGTGAGCGGTTCGACCATGAAATGGCCCAATCGCTGGCGGCGGATACCCGCCCGCAGATATTCCTGTGCGGCAGGTATGAAGGGATCGACGAAAGGGCGCGGGTTGCCCTGGTTGACCGGGAGATTTCGATAGGGGACTATGTCCTCAACGGCGGCGAACTGGCGGCCCTGGTGGTGATAGAAGCCGCGGCCCGGTTTGTGCCCGGCGTGCTGGGAGACGACCGGTCGGCGGATCAGGATTCATTCTCCGACGGCCTTCTCGACTATCCGCACTTTACAAGGCCGCCCGATTTTGAAGGTATGAAGGTCCCCGAGGTACTGCTTTCGGGAAACCATGAAAATATAAGGGTCTGGCGGAGGAAAGAGGCGTTGCGGGCCACCTGGTTGAAGCGCCCGGAGCTGCTGACCCGAATGGAACAGGAAGGGCGCCTTTCCGCCGAAGACATGCGATTTCTGCGGGAGATATCCGGGACTGATGCCTGACAATATTTACCTGGGCCTGGTGCACTACCCTGTGTACGACAAGGGCGGCGACATTGTCGCCACGGCCATAACCAACCTGGATATCCATGATATCGCCAGGATGGCCCGGACATACGGCATACGGCGCTATTTCATGATAACGCCGCTGGAAACCCAGCAGGAGATGGCCGGCAGGGTGCTCCGTCACTGGACCGAAGGGACCGGGGCAGACTACAATCCGCTGCGGAAAGAAGCGCTTTCGAGGGTCTCGGTAGTGCCCGACCTCGAAACGGCCCAACAGGCTATCGCGGCTGATTGCGACGGACGTACCGCCACCGTGATTGCCACCACGGCCAGACTTGCCGATGACGCGGTGGATTACAGCGACCTGCGCCGGAGGATGGCAGAGGATGCAGGCCCATTCCTGGTTCTCTTCGGAACCGGGTGGGGGATGGAAGAAAGGTTTTTGAAAAAGGCGCACTACCGGCTCAAGCCGATTTCAGGGCCGGAATCTTACAATCATCTGTCGGTCCGCAGTGCGGCGGCGATCATAGTGGACCGGTTGCTCGGCGACCGGCAGGAGTAAAAATAACGGCAGGTAGATAGACTGAAGACCGAAGGCTGAAGGTAAGGCAGGGTTGAAAAACCGCTTTTCCGATAACCCTTCAGTCTTCGGCCTTCAGTCTTCAGTCTGTATTTTTGTCAGGGAGGTAAAGGGAAATGAACAAGATTTCGCGTTTGGTTGAACAGGCTCAGATCAAGTCGGATATCCCGGCATTCCGGGTAGGCGATACCCTGAAGGTGCATGTAAAGGTTGTCGAGGGTGAAAAGACCAGGGTTCAGGTCTTCGAAGGGATCGTCATCAGGCGTCGCGGCGACGGCCTCCGTGAAACCTTCACCGTCAGGAAGATCTCGTCCGGCATCGGCGTGGAGAGGATATTCCCTCTCAACTCCCCGATGCTCGACAAGATCCAGGTGGTGCGTCAGGGACATGTACATCAGGCAAGGCTCTTCTACCTCCGGGACCTCAGGGGCAAGGCTGCCCAGGTGAAGGAGAAGGACCTCAGGGCGAAGCCTGCAAAGTCCAAGAGCGCCGCAGCGTAATAGTTGCCAACAATGGGCAGGGGATGCCTGCATCGCCCTGCCCAGCGTCAATCAAATTGGCGGGAGGACCATTTGCCCAGCTCCGTCCAGCCGACTCTGCCTTTTGAGGCGGAGGTCCCCGACCTCTATAGGTTTGAACGGGAAGCCGCCGCCGGCGGTTTCCGTATGGTTGCCGGCGTCGATGAAGCGGGCCGGGGTCCGCTGGCCGGGCCGGTCGTGGCCGCTGCTGTTATCCTCAACGCCCCACCCGGTGAGCCGCTGATCGAAGGGCTCAACGACTCGAAACAGCTTTCCGCCGCCCGGCGGGAGGCCCTCTACCCCCTGATCATGGAAAAGGCCCTGTCGGTGGGGGTCGGCATTGTCGACGCCACCGAGATCGACCGCATAAACATCCTCCAGGCGACCATCGTCGCCATGAAACAAGCCATTGCCGGCCTTTCCGCTTCACCGGATTTCGTACTCCTCGACGCCCTGACTCTCCCTGATTTCCTTATCCCGCAGAAGGGGATTATCAAGGGGGACGCATCCAGCGCATCCATTGCGGCGGCCTCCATCGTCGCAAAAGTCACCCGCGACCGGATGATGGATGAGCTGCATCAACGTTTCCCCCAGTATGGTTTTAATGTTCACAAGGGGTACGGTACCCGTCTCCACCTCGACCGTCTCCGGGAGCACGGACCTTCCGATATCCACCGAAAAAGCTTCAGGGGTGTTGTTGCCTGATGTCCTTGTGGTACACTGCTCCCGCTGAAGTATTCTTTCAAAAGGAGAGGTCTTGCGTTTCCTGCCCCGTACTCTCAAAAGTATTCCCCGTTCAGCTGTAATCCTCCCTGCCGTCACCTTTGCCGTCATCGCCGCGATCATCATTGCGGGGGATGTTATCCCCGTCAAGGAGTGGCTCAAGCTTCCCGCCGAATATTTCGGCCACAAAAAATCCGAATTGGCCACCCTCAAAGAGCGTATAAGCCGAATAAGCGGGGTAGTGCAGGAAGGGCAGAGCCTGCACTCCATCATGGAAGGATTTCAGCTTTCGCCCGAGAATATCCGCCTCATCGTCAAGGCCGCCCAGCCGCATGCCGACCTCAACCTGCTTCGCGCCGGGAATCCGTATTATGTGGTCACCGGCGAGCGTGGGGAGTTGAGGGGTTTTGAGTACTACCCCGACCCGGAACACCTGT
>JAOUDF010000050.1 GCA_029859385.1 Nitrospirota bacterium | reverse complement strand
CCACATCCTGTTTACTGCACCGGCTGATATGGCCGCGGTCGGTTCACCCTATCTGCCGCTTACCACTCCCGCCACGCTGCGCCCCTTCATAAGGTGCGTCCTGGCATCGGGTTCCTACGAGATACCGCCCCGTCTGGACTCATTGCGCATCAACGCCGTGCCGGCGGTTCAGAGGACGAGGGTGACGGATGAAGCGGTCCTCTCAAAGGGCGGCGATACGGAAGGCAACGGCATGCCGGGGCAGCTGTTCATGCTGGCAAAGGCGCCGGTGCTCAAGGGGAGCCTGACGTTGCGCGTGATGACGAGTTTCGTCTGGGAGGAGTGGCAGGTTCTCGAGGATTTCGACGCATCGCGCCCCGACGACAAACACTTCACTCTCGATCTCGAAACGGGCGCGATACGATTCGGCGACGGACTTCACGGCCGTCTCCTCCCCGATGGTGCGGAGGTTCGCGCCGACTACCTGTCGGGTGGCGGCAGCGCCGGGAATGTGAAGGCGGGAAAGATCACGCAGGTGATAACCGCCGGTCTGGGCGATGCCGCAGTGATAAACGAGACCGACGCCTCGGGCGGTCACGAGGTCGAACCCCTGCAGGAGGCCATGGAACGGACTCCTCTCGAGCTCCGGAAGGTCGACCGCGCGATCACTTCCGACGACTTCGAATATCTTGCCAGGACGACGCCGGGTCTGCGGGTGGCGCGGGCAAAGGCCATCCCCCTCTGGCAGCCGGGGACTTCACAGGAGGCGACGACACCCGGTGTGGTCACCGTGGTGGTGGTGCCATGGTCCTTCGTGCCGCGGCCCTTCCCGAGCAGCGGTTTTCTTCGCACCGTATGCCACCATCTCAACAGGCATCGATTGGTAACGACACGCCTTAAGGTGGTGCCGCCGGAATATGTAAAGGTCTCCGTAAGGACGAGGCTCCATGCGGCCAACGGCTTCAACGCCGAGGATGTCAGAAAGAGGGTTGAGGCAAGGCTTCTGGAATACCTGCACCCCTTGACCGGCGGTGACGACGGCGATGGCTGGCCCTTCGGCAGGCCGGTCTACCGGTCCGAGGTGGTGGCGGTCATCAGGAGGGTAGAGGGCGTGGACTGCGTGCTGGAGACCATCCTTTCGGGAGACAGCGGGGTTCGGCCCGACGGCAGCGGCAATCTGGTCATCGACAACGATGCCCTGGTCTGGTCGGAGCGTCACGAGGTAGAGATCCTGGCCGGGGCGGGAAGATGCGGGAGGCAGGGGTAATGAACGACAGGGATTTTACCACTCTTCACCTGTTGACCAAAGAAACGTGGGAGGATGGTGCCGCCACTAACGGTCTTGTTACCATGGGTGAGGATGGAATTGCGCTCACCAGCGAGACGGTCTACGGCCTGGATCGGCGTCTCGGGCTCAAGGGGCGCATTCAGCCCGTGGCCCTTGCCGCCAACGGTTGCGGCGTGCTTACGCTCCTGGCAGGGGACTACCTCTACCGGTTCGACCCCAACGGCTGTTCCGGCGCCGGGGTCTTCGAGCGGGTCAGCTGCCTGGGCGGAACCGGAAGCGACGTGGGGCGGTTCAGCAATCCCCGGGGTATCGCCCTGGGAAGTCGCAACCTGTATCTGGCCGATACGGGCAACAACCGGGTTTGTGCCATTGCCCTAACAAATTACCAGGTTCGCTGGGTAATTGATGATGCCGAACTGAGCGGCCCGACCGACCTCATCGTTGATCCCTGCGACCACCTTTACGTCCTCGATGCAGGGAAACAGCGCATCCTGAAGTTTGACCAGCACGGCCAACCTTTCACCGATGTTCCGCCCTTCGGCGCAGGGAGGCTCAACAATCCGGTCGCCCTCGCCCTGGGCATGCATGACGGCGCGATTCTGGTGCACTGCCTCGACATCGGGCTTCGGGAGATCGTTACCTTTGACAGCGGTGGAGAAGAGGTGGCCTCGGTGAGCCTCACCGCCCTTCCCTTTGAACCGGCTGGGCTGGCTACTGACGAGGAGGGAAAATTCTACATCTCCGACCGCGAACGGTTCATTCGCGTGGTGCGGTCGGACGGCACGGTCACTCCGCTGGAAGAATACGAAGGGATGGCGCTGCGTCTTGTGGCGGGGCCTCGCGGTACGCTCTACGCCATCGAGAACGGGGAGATCGCCCTGCTGACGAAGCGTCGGCGCTATCCGCCCGCCTGGACCGAGAGCGGTGCGGTTACCGGTATCTACACCTCCCGCGTCTTCGACAGCCTCGACGACCGACGGCTGTGGCACCGTATACTGATGGACGCCGTCATTCCCGACAAGACGCAGATACGGCTCTCCTATTTCATCTATCCGCCGGGGGACGACCCTGTATCTCTCCCCGCCGACAGCGAATGGCGCGTGCTTCCCGTGAACCCGGAAGACGCCCTGTTCGAGCGGAAGGATGGCCGGTACCTGCGGCTGCGGCTGGAGCTGATCTCCGAGGACCGGCACACTACCCCGCAGGTGAAGGGGCTTCATCTCTACTTCCCGAAGCAGTCGTACCTGCGCTACCTCCCTGCCGTATACCAGGAGGACGAGGGAAGCCGTGAATTCCTCGAAAAGTTCCTCTCCCTCTACGAGAGCATCTTCTACGACCTGGAAGGCGAGATATTCAGTACCGAAAAACTGAGCGACCCGTGGGCGACGCCCGCCGGATTTCTCCCCTGGCTGGGGTCGTGGCTTGCCCTCGCGTGGGAGGAAGACTGGCCCGAAGAGGCGGTGCGGAAGCTGGTCGCCACGGCCCACCTCATCTACCGCAAACGGGGCACCCGGCAGGGATTCATTGACCTCATCCGTCTTTACACCGGCAGGGACCCCTGGATTGTAGAACCGTTTCAGCTGGACTGCGTGCGGGGCAAGAGCGACTGGTCGCTGATCATGCGGCTCTTCGGCGACGATCCGTACCGCTTTACCGTACTGATCCCCCCCGATGCCCGGGGACGGGCCGAGACGGTGGCACGGATAGTCGACCGGGAGCGGCCGGCCCACACCTGCGCCCGGGTTTCGGCCATGGAGCATCTCTTCCGGTTGGGCGGGCACACCTATCTGGAGGTAAACACCACCCTCAACGAACCGGTCTTCGGCCTTGAGACGGCTTCGTCGCTGAGTTTGCAGACCTACCTGGCGGACGGCGAAGAGGGGGGACAAATAGAAGTAAGGACGCGGATGGAGATGGATACGAGGCTGAGTTAAAAGATATTGTCCCCCCTTTAGAAAAGGGGGATACGGGGGGATTTGATGAATGGCATGATTGCAAAATCCCCCTTAATCCCCCTTTGCCAAAGGGGGAAATAATAGAAAACGTTACGTGCGAATATATTCATAAACTGAGGAGGAAGCCATGGCAAACGGCAACGACTGCACGCTGCACAAATTCGAGAGGAACAGGTACTTCTACGGCAAGCTGATGACTGTCCGCGACTTCGAGATGGAACAGTCCTACATGAACGGCAAACGTCATCTGATCAACCGGCTGGTCCTGGGCGAGGGGGTGGTCTGCGGCCTTGAGGTTACCTCCACCTTCGACGCCGCCGCCAACCGGCTCAACCTGGCGGTTTCCTCCGGCATGGCCATCGACTGCGCCGGTCGGGAGATCGTGGTGGAGCAGGATACCGCCATTGCGCTGGATGCTCCCGTAGCGGGTACCCAGGCCTACTGTCTCTGGCTGAGCCGCGTCGACTGCAAGATCGAGCCCGCTCCCGCGCCGGTTACCGAGTCAGGCAATGTCTGCGAAGAGGTCTGCTGCTACAGCCGGGTGAGGGAGGAATATGCCCTTGCCGTAGAGCCCTGGACCGGGGCCATCCCCACGGCCGACGAGGCCTATGCGGGAACCTTCACCACCGAGGTGACCGACAACCTCGCCGATATCCGGGCGGTCATCAGGGGGCATTTCGACAGCATTCTCGAGGATTGCAAAGAATGCACCGACCCCTGCCGGGTACCGTTGGCACTGCTGGTCCGCCAGGCAGCCAATTGGAGCGGTACGGTCAACATCATCCAGAACAACGTGGTGCACAACAATCCCGAGCTGTTTGAACTTTTGCGGCGTCATATCACGGACGTGGGAAATCCCCACATGACCACAGCTGCCCAGGTGGGAGCATTGGTGAGCGTGGACGGCGTCTCCAACCCCGGCGGGAATGTCGATCTCATAGCGGCCAACGCCATCCAGATCACGCCTAATAATGCGGCAAACAACATTACCATCGGTGAGAACCACTCGGCCCGGACAGACAATCCGCACAATACCCAGCATGCGCAGACCGGACCGGTAGCCGTCAATCCGGCGAACAGTAACGCCACCCGCGACAAGCATGTCTCCAATGCCGATGCCCAGCGATGGGACAGGGCCATCATCGGCATACAGGTAGGGGGAGATACGGTGCTGGAGAATCCGGGCAGTACTGTAAATGTAGCTGCCGGAGCCAACGTGACGTTGACCGCCGATGTGGCCACGCATACGGTGACGATAGCCGCGGCCGGTGGGGCTCCCATATCCACCGGCGTCATCATCTTCCATCCTCAGGGTGAGCAGATGGAGATGGTCTCCGGGCAGATCGACGCGGGCCTTGGCGCGGGGCCCCTCTGCGTTACCCTCGGGTTGGAGCAGGGACAGAACGAGCCTATCTTTGTAGGTCCCTTCGAGGTGTTTGAGAGCTTCAACTTTCCCCAGGTTATTCTTGGTGCCCAGATACGGCCGACATCGGGGCAATTCAGGGCCGCTGTCCGCTTTCAGGCAGCCCCGACAATTTCTTCCCTGCGGGTAAGGTGGTGGGCTTACCGACCAACCATAGATATGGGGAGTGTCACCGAAAAGGAAAAAGAGAAAGAGAAAGAGAAAGAGAAAGAGTTTGAGAAGGTCGAGGAAAAGGTTACGGACAAGGGGATTGAGAAGGTGTCGGACAAGTCCTTCGAGAAGGTGAAGGAGACTGACAAGGCAGTTGAAAAGACTTTTGACACCAAGGTTACCGACAAGGTGGCCGAAGTGAAGGCCGATGACAAGACGGTTGAAAAGGCCCTGGAGAAAACCCTTGAGAAGGCCCTGGAAAAGGCGATGGACGGCATTGATATCGTTTCCGGTGGCGGGACGGTGGTTGTGCCGGGCATACCGCGTGGAGGTATCCCAAAGGGAAGGACCTTCATCCGTCCCGGTGAGCGGCCCGATGTAGGGGCGGTAAAGGAAACGAAGAAGTCGAAGAAAGAGGCTGCCGAGCCGGTAAAGAAGGCACCGAAACCAAAGAAGGGCGGCGCGAAGAAAGGACGCTAGGCCGTGAGAGGCAGCATCATCATACTGGCGCGACCGAATGATCCGGCTGCCGCGCTGATGGCCAAGCAGTGGTCTGTGAAAGGCGCCGGGCACAATGACGTCTGCGTTATAACACCGTGGGACCTCTCGTCGGCCGGGTGGACATATCGGTCCGAAAATCCCGGGGCTTCGACAGCCGTGTCTCAGGGGCGGCTGCTTCAGGCGGAAGAGATTGGTGCTGTGGTGAGCAGGCTTCCCTGTGTCTTCGCGGAAGATCTGGGTCACATGGAACCTGCCGACAGGTCATATGCTGCTTCGGAAATGACCGCCTTCCTGCTTGCCTGGCTGTACGGGCTCAGATGTCCTGTGGTGAATCGCCCAACGCCCACACTGCTTTGGGGACCATCATGGCGTAACGAGAAATGGGTTCGGGTTGCCCACGATCTGGGGATACCGGTGGAAGTTGCCCGGCGGCGGACACAAATGCCAAAAAGGCAACAGCAGTCTACGACAAAAGGCGCTGTGACGGTGACGGTAGTCGGGCAGCGCTGTCTGGGCGATGTCGATAAAACTCTGGCGCGGTATGCCGCATCCCTCGCCAATGCAGCGGGGCTGTCTCTTCTGTCGGTCCGCTTCACCGGCGCGGAAAAAGGGGCACTGTTTCTGGGCGCTTCAATCTGGCCCGAAACGGTAACCGACGATGTTGCGGATGCGGTACTGGAGCATCTGCAGGGGGCAGTATCATGATCCTGCTCTGGGGGGTCATGCAGGACAAACCTCTGGCAGCGGTCCACGGGGCATTGCAACGACAGGGGGCTGAGGTTCGTGTCATCGATCAGCTCGATATTCTGGAAACGGGCGTTGACCTGACGGTAGATGGCCGAGTGGAGGGCAGGGTCACGGTTGGAGACGTCTCCATCGACCTCGGTGACGTTACGGCAGTCTACCTGCGAACCTACGACTGGCGCCGCCTGCCGGAAATCACTGAGGCGGGCCCGGGGAGCGCTGCCTGGCAGCATGCCCTGGCGGTGGAAGAAGCGATTGCAGCGTGGCTGGAGGTAACGCCGGCACTGGTAGTAAACCCCCCGGCGGCCATGGCTACCAACAATTCAAAACCGTTTCAGGCAATCCTCATCCGGCAGGCGGGATTCGATACGCCGGAAACTCTGGTCACTACCGACCCGGCAGCCGTCCTTGAGTTCAGGGAGGTTCATAAAGAGATTGTCTACAAGTCGGTGAGTGGAACGAGGAGTATCGTTTCCCGTCTTAACGACAAGAACCTGGATCGACTCGACGACATCGCCTGGTGCCCTACCCAGTTTCAGCAATATGTAGCGGGGACTGACTACCGGGTCCACGTGGTGGGCGATAATGTCTTTGCCTGCAAGGTGGTTTCCGATGCGGACGACTATCGGTATGGCGAGAAGTGGGGGATGGAAACATCTTTTCGCCCCTGCTGGATTCCCGATGAACAGGCGAAGCGGTGTGTGAAGCTGGCCCGGGATGCCGGGCTGACAATAGCCGGAGTGGACTTGCGGCAGACGCCAGACGGCAGATGGTACTGCTTCGAGATCAATCCTTCGCCGGGATTTACTTACTATCAGGCCGAGACAGGGCAGCCCATAGACGAGGCGGTGGCAGGACTCCTGATGAAAGGATATGAAGACAGTCGGAGGGTTGCATGAGCGTCAGGAGGAAGACGACATCCGGTGGCAGCAAACTTCAGGGGAATACGACACACAGTCACTCGGTGAACCGTCCTGCCCATGGGAATGTATCGCGGCGGGACGCCGACCACACTTCAACCGTTCATCGATGACATGAAAAGAGGTGATCTCTGATGAACCCGGCTCAGGAAACACCAGTGAACTTCGAGGCTGCTCTGGCGGGTGCGCTCGGAAAACTCAGGCTCATGCTCAGAAGGCATATCCACTGGCTCCGTTACTGCTGGAATGAAGTGCCGGCGGAGCGATATCAGGGACTTGCCATCTCAGATGCCGAGGTGGACAGGATACTGGGCGACGATGATGTGTGGGAACAGCGAGCCATCTTTTTTAGGGGAAATTCAGAGATGGTTGCCCCTGAACTATTCCTGGCGTCGATGGAGTTGAGCGAAATATCCACCGTGCGGTTACTCGAGCAGCTGTTTCTCCTTTCTGCTTTTGAGCGGGACTGTCTTCTGCTGGCAGCCGCCGTGGAGCTGGAGCCTGGATTTGAACGGCTCTATGCCTATGCCCAGGACGACGCAGGATTGCTTCTGCCAACCCCCGGCCTGGCTCTGAGCCTCTTCTGCGGGAACAGAGATGAGGCGCTCCTGAACCGGCAAGCCTTTGCCCCAACTGCGCCCTTGCATCGGTACGGCCTCATCGAGTGGGCCTCAACAGGCAAGGGTGGGACGCTTACCCGGCCATTCCGTCTCGATGAACGGGTACTGGGTTTTCTCACTGGTCGCCAGTCGACCGATGCCAGGATTGCCCCGGTAGTGAACATGTCCTCAGGTGAGACGATGTCACTGGTCGGTTGGCAGGGGCAGTCCGATGCCATGGTGCGCAGGATCGGGAGATTTCTTGTTGACCAGGCGGATCAGGGTAAGCGTCTGGTCATCCGTCTCAGGGGTGAGAGCGACCGAAGCCGCCGTGCTCTGGCTGATGAGGTATGCCGACAGGTTGGTCTGCCCTTTATCTGTGCCAGGTTACAGGACCTGTCAGGGCTTGGGCTTGGTACGGCTCAGGCGATTCAGCTTTTTTTCCGCGAAGCCCTGCTCTTCTCCGCCGCGGCCTGTCTTGAAGTGCCGGACGAGGAGGGAGTGGGGACGCAAGGAGACGTCTCCCGCCAGATTTTCAGAGGCATCGCCGACTACTCTTCCGTTACCTTTGTCTCGTCAGATGCGCCGTGGCTGTCGTCTTTTTTGAACCCGCCTGAGTTCAACTGTACCCTGGTGGATATAATGCTTCCGCCGCTGGACTACACGATGAGAAGCCGTCTCTGGGAGGACGAGCTGGCCACGACGGAAAATGGAGGAGAAATATCGGGGTTCGCAACCGACCTGGCGACCGACCTGGCCAACCGTTTCAGGTTTGGTGCTGAACAGATTTCCTCGGTCATGGAGAAGGCCCGCCAGGCATCGGTGCTGGAGTCCCGCCCACTCATGGTTGCCGACATCGAGGCTGCCTGCCGTTCCTTGCCGGTACACGGCCTTGAAAATCTTGCACGCAAGATTTCCTCCCCCTTTACCTGGGACGACATCGTGCTGCCCGATGATGCCCTCGAGCAGATAAGGGAGATTGCCGCCCAGTTTCGTTACCGTCAGAAGGTGTACCGTGAATGGGGTTTTGAAAAGAAGATGGACCGGGGGAAAGGTATCTGCGTCATGTTCTCCGGACCGTCAGGCACAGGCAAGACCATGGCTGCCGAGATACTGGCCAATGATCTGGGGCTCGACCTCTACCGGATCGACCTCTCGGCAGTGGTAAGCAAATATATTGGTGAGACAGAAAAGAACCTTCGCCGGGTATTCGACGAGGGGGAAAAAAGCCAGGCCATCCTCTTTTTTGACGAAGCCGACGCCCTCTTCGGCAAGCGGTCCGAAGTGCGCGACTCCCACGACCGCTATGCCAATATCGAGATCAACTATCTCCTTCAGCGCATGGAATCGTACACCGGTGCATCCATCCTTGCCACCAACATGCGCTCAGCGATCGACACTGCATTTCTGCGGCGACTTCGCGCCATAGTCGAGTTTCCAATGCCCGACGCGCCTCATCGGGAAATTATCTGGCGTAAATCGTTCCCGGCTGAAGCGGCCATGAACGGTATCGATTTCAGGTTTCTCGCCAAGCAGTTTACCCTCAGTGGCGGCAACATTCGCAATGCAGCTCTCAATGCGGCATTCATGGCAGCATCCGGTGATGGATGTATCGGGATGGAGCACGTCAGCCGGGCCATCAAGCGGGAATACGCAAAGTTGGGTAAACTGTGTACTGAGAGTGAATTCGGAAAGTATTACGCGAGTTAAACGCTGGTGAAGCGACCCACTGATTTCAGGACATTTACGGGGCGCATTGGTTAGATATGGTTATTCGAGGTTGCGTGGATATGCGATGGCTTGGTGCTGGTTCTGTGGTTTATAAGGTAGCGCGGGTAAATGTCCTGAAATCAGTGGGTCGCTTCACCAGCTGAGCGGCGGAGGCGTGAAATGTCTTTTGAGTGGGAAGTCCGGAGAAAGAGCCTCATGCGGGCCGCGGATAAGAAGGCGGAAGGCGGTGCTTCGTCGCTTCTGCGGGATGAAGCAGAAGGATTGAGTATCGGCAACAGAGCCGCGCTCCGCCTCCTCTCCAGTGGCCCTGCCCCGGTCGTCACCCGGGCGGGGGGCGCCATATACGTCACGGTTTATTTCGGACAGGACGATTTCCTCCTCGACGGCGACAACTTCGCGGCGGTGGAGAAGCTGGGTGAAGAGCTCCGTTATTGGGCTGACCCTAACATGTTGGTGGACGGTCACGCGTCGCAAGAAGGGACCGCGGCGTACAACAAAGGCCTTTCGGAAAAGCGTCGGCAGGCAGTAATCGCCATTCTTACCGCGAAGTTTTCCGGCAAAGCGAAGGTGAGCGGCACGGCCTACGGCGAGGCCAAACCGGCAGTGGAAGAGACCGGTAAGACCGCGAAGGAAAAGGAGGGCCGGCGGGCCAGAAACCGGCGTGTTGAGATTTTCATCGCCTCGTCGGTCATGCCGGTGCCGGAGAAGAAGCCCGACCTGAAGCCGAAGGAGAAAATCGAACCGGAATCCCTGGAAAAAAAGCTGGAACGAATCATCAAGGAGAAGCCGCCGGAGCCTCCGCCGAAGCGCTCCCTTTCCGATATATTCAGGAAGAAGTTCGATGAGAAGACGGAAGACATCCTGCGGAGCGCGGGAGTCCCTGCCAAGTATCGACCGTACATAAAAGATGCAGCGCGAGGTGCGATTGAAAAAGGGGCCGAGAAAATCCTCGACGAGGCGCTGGACAGGGCGGGTCTCGGAGATAAGGAAAAGAAGGCGGTGAAGTCGGCCATCAAGGCGGCCGGAGAAACGAAGTTTTAAGGGCTGAGAGCGATGAAACAATTCCAGGCAACCCGGGCAAAAACGATAAATGTGCGCCAGTCTTATTCTCCGGTGACACAGAGTGCCACGGTCCCTGTGCGACAGACGACGGGCAACAGGGCCTTGCTCGCCCTTCTCAACTCCGGCATGGTCCGGGCAAAGCTCATGGTCAACCAGTCTGGTGAAAGATATGAGCGAGAGGCAGATAGGGCGGCTGAGCAGGCGATGCGCCATTCCGGGAGCGGCGGGGGAGAACGAAAAAAGCTTGTCGGAGCCGGACATTTGCTATCCGTGAGCCTTCCCGGTCTTGGCATCGGACGCCCCCTTTCACGGGCAGTCCGCGGCCGCTTTGAAACCGCCTTTGGATACGATTTCTCCGGCGTCCGCATCCATACCGGCCCGGCAGCGGCCGATGCCGCCAAAGGAATCGGTGCGAAGGCGTTCACCGCTGGAAGGAATATCGTCTTTGGCAGCCGGGTGGATAATCCGGAATCAGGTATGCACAGTCTGCTTTTGGCCCACGAACTGGCCCATGTGGTGCAGCAGGGCAAAGGTACTGCGTCATCGGTTGAGCGGTCTGCCGAATCCTCACTGTCGGCCGCTCCTCATGGTTCGGTCCAGGCTGCGCCTCTGGTTACCGCGGTCGCCGCGCCCGCCGAAATGGGCGTTGGCAGGAGCATCACGGCGACGGCCACGGTAGCGCGAGGGGCGGGGGCTTTGACATGGACTCTTGTCGGCGCACCGGCCGGGGTCACCATTACACCCCAGGGGCGACGCGCAACTATCAGGGCGGCTGCAGCTGCTCTTGCCGGAGCCGGAGCCAATTTCACCGTAAGGGCAGCGCGAACGCTGGCGGCGGTTGACAATGCGTCTTCTCCGCCGATCATGCTGGTTGGGATAACCGGGCTAACCTTTGCGGCGAACCCGGCCTTTGCGCCTCCCGTCGGAATGGGAGTTGCTCCGCCAGCAAACTCAGCCGACCCGAACAGGGACGGACTAGCGGGTAATACCGCCGACGCCACCGTTGTAACTGCCCCGGTCGCCCGTCCGGCGGGGACGAGGCTGACCCTTCTGGTGTCGCGTGGGGCAGCGGTTGCGGGCACTATTATTACTCCCGGCACGCAGACGGGCAACGTCCGTGTCCGGGCAACCGATATAGCCACCGGGACGATTCGCGACGAGACGCTTGTCATCAACCCGATACCGACGCGCCTCAGGGTTATCGCGCAAATCGGCGCGACTGCCAATCCTTATGGTGTGGTGAATAGATGGACATTTGCATCATCCGACACTACCGGTGTGCTCAACCGCATTGTGGGAGAAACAATAACGGCGGGCGGTCGCGATGATTTTGGGCTCACCCCTTTTATTAATCCACCGATCGGACCCAATCCGGCACCTATTCTTGCTTTGGCGGCTCCCGCTAATACTGCTCAGGATACTGTCGGTACCAGGGCGCGTGTAAACGCAGCCGGTGTATTAGCAGCTGCCGGAGTGGCGGGTGATGATACCTGCGTTATCAATGTAAACCGTTTTGTAGGACCGGGTGTGGCCGCAGGGTTGCCGCGTTTGTGGATACTGCGGCAGGGAATTCATTACCTCGGCTGGACCGGAGCCCTCTGGAGTAATGAGATCGACCACGGTATTCACCGGCGCTCGCTTGTTCGGACAGGGCCTAACAGCTTTGGTTTCAGGAGCGAACAGATATTTCCCGGTGCGAAGGCGCCCATGTTTCCCAACCCTTATTCCGGCCCGCCGCTTGTAGTTTTGTCGGCAATTACCCTGAACAGTGCCGCGGCTCCCTCCGTCCCGCTGGCGACGGGAGGCCTGGCCGCCGACGGTGTTGCGGTTGCCGGAGTTACCGTGAACGTTGCGGGAACCTCAACCGCTGCGGCGGGGGCAACGGTTGTGGGACGAGCGGTGAACTGGAGTGTGGTCAATGGCCCCATCGCCATTGCCGCGCCGGCGGCAGGAGTGGGCGCGGCAGTTGGCGGGGCAAATACGGCTGCGGGGACTATACAGGCGGGCCTTGTGTCAGGCACCTTCAGCGTAAGGGCGGCGGACACCGTCTTTCCCAATCGTCGCGTTGACGGGAGAATCAGGGTGGTCCCGGTACGGCTCAGGGGGATAACGGCGCCGGTGAGGACTGTGCCCGCCGGGACTCTGGTGGCGGCGGTAAATGTAACTGCCGATCCGGGTGGCCGCAACGTTAACTGGACGGTAGACCCAGCTGCTGTTGCCGCTGGTGTAACCGTTGCCCCTGTCGCCGTTGCCGGTCCTGCTGCCGCTGCTCCAGCCCGATCAGCGAATGTAACCCGGCCCGGCGGTTTTACCGGCCGTGTTACAGTAACGGCAACCGATACCGTACGACCTGCCGCAAGGGCATCGACTGTGATAACGTTCCGATAATAAAAGGAGGTGACATTATGTTTACCTACAAGGCGACCCTGGTCTACGTTGTCGATGGAGATACCGTGGATGTGAACGTGGACCTGGGTTTTCAGATTACCCAGACCATGCGGCTGCGCTTCAATGGAATTAATACGCCTGAGCTGCGGGGCGAAGAACGGGCGGAAGGCCTCAAGGCTAAGGCCTTCGTGGAGGAGGAACTGGGAAAGGCAAAGACCATCGGGATAAAGACTTACAAGATTGAGAGCTTTGGCCGCTACGTGGCCGATGTTTTTTATTCCAGCAACGAGATTCCAATGGAAGATGTCTTTACCACAGGTGTCTGCCTCAACCGCAGGCTGGTGGAAGAAGGGCTCGCCCAGGAGGTTCAGTACCGGTCACTGGCGGGGGCGTCGGCATAAATATAAAGGAGGTGTCCATGCAGTTCGATCTGGTGTTTGAAGGCGGAGGGGCGAAAGGTTCGGTCTTTGTGGGGGCGATGGAGGTGTTCGAGGCGCGAGGCCATACGGCGCGCCGGTTTGTTGGTACCTCGGCCGGGGCGATCACCGCGACGCTCATGGCGGCGGGATACGACGCGGCTGCCATGCTGAAGGCGGTGAACGAAAAGCTGCCTAACGGCAAGCCCCGCTTTTCGAGTTTCATGGATATACCGTCCTCTTTTGAAAAGTCGGATATTGAAAACAGTCTTACCTACGACATCTTCAAAAAGGTGGACCTGCCCTGGGTGCCGCAGATGGCCGAAGGCTACATCGACGACAAGATCATCAATGGTCTCATGAAGGTCGATGCCTATCGCGAAATGTTTTCCTTCATCGAACGGGGTGGGCTCTATTCCGGCGATACCTTTCTGGCGTGGATCAGGGAGAAGCTCGATGCCGATGGCCGTTCACTTGGGAATGCTACCCTTGCCGAATTCGCCCAAAAGACCGGCAATGACCTCACCATGGTCGCGTCGGACACCATGGCCCACGAGATGCTGATCCTCAATCACCGCACGGCGCCAAACTGTCCCTTGGCGTGGGCAGTGCGCATGTCGATGAGCATCCCCTTTGTATGGCAGGAGGTACGATGGCAGAAGGAATGGGGCTTGTACCGCGGTACGGATATCTCGGGCCACACGATCGTTGACGGCGGCGTGCTCTCGAATTTCCCCATTGATCTGCTTACTTCGAG
>JAOUDF010000259.1 GCA_029859385.1 Nitrospirota bacterium | reverse complement strand
TATTCGGTGGTGGATACGGCCAAAGAAGGGGATGTCGTTGAGCGGGAGGAGCGGACAAAAAGGGCCGAGTACGACGATCTGAAAAGACGGCTGATTATCGGCGCAGTGCTGACCGTGCCCATACTGGTCCTGGCGTCACCGCACATGCTGGGTATGCCCGATCTTTTCGGCATGTCCCATCATACATCGTTCCTGTTGCAGTCCATTCTGGCCACGCCGGTCCAGTTCTGGTGCGGTGGCCAGTTTTACCGGCGAGCGGTCGCGGCGGCACGGCACGGCGCAGCCGACATGAACACCCTTATCGCGGTGGGTACGTCGTCGGCCTATCTCTACAGTCTCATTGCCCTTTTCTCCCCCGCTCTCGTTGAAGTACCCGGCTATCCCGCCGCGGCCTACTTCGATACCTCCGCCACCATCATCGTGCTGATCCTGCTGGGACGGCTGCTGGAGGCTCGGGCCAGAGGAAGGGCATCGGAGGCGATAAAGAAACTTGTCGGTCTTCAGGCAAAGACAGCGCGGGTACTGCGCGGCGGAAATGAAGTAGATATCCCCGTTGCCGAAGTGGCGGTGGGCGACATGGTGGTGGTGAAACCTGGGGAGAAGGTCCCGGTGGACGGCGTGATCATTCGGGGATACTCGTCGGTGGATGAATCGATGATCAGCGGCGAGAGCATCCCCGTGGAAAAAAAGGCGGGGGACGAAGTGATCGGCGCCACCATCAACAAGACGGGGATGTTTCGGTTCCGGGCAACGCGAGTCGGGCGGGAGACCGTTCTGTCACAGATCGTGCGTCTGGTGGAAGAGGCCCAAGGGGGGAAACCTCCCATTGCGCGGATGGCGGATGTGATCGCCGGATGGTTCGTGCCGACGGTGATTGGTATAGCGCTCATCACCTTTACCCTCTGGTTCCTGATCGGCCCCGAACCGCGGATGACCTATGCCCTTCTCAACTTTGTAGCGGTGCTCATCATCGCCTGTCCCTGCGCGCTGGGGCTTGCCACGCCGACATCGATCATGGTGGGGACGGGCAAAGGCGCGGAGAACGGTATCCTTATCCGGGGCGGCGACGCACTGGAGACGGCGCACAAGCTTACTACCATCGTGCTCGACAAGACCGGTACCCTTACAAAAGGGGAGCCGTCGGTTACCGACATTATTAGTGCCGTCGGGTTGCACCGCGACGAAGTGCTCAGGCTGGCAGCCTCGGCGGAAAAGGGGTCGGAGCACCCTCTGGGCGAGGCAATGGTGTGCGAGGCGGAGGAGAAAGGGCTGCAACTGTCTCCTCCCGACGAATTCAATGCCATCCCCGGGCATGGGATCAGGGCGACGGTGGAAGGAAAGCGACTACTGCTGGGAAATCTGAAGATGATGGCGGACAATGGGGTAGATCTCGGCGGTCTCGAAGGTGAGGCGGAGCGGCTCTCCGAAGAGGGGAAGACCTCCATCTATCTCGCCGTCAACGGAGAGGCGGCCGGGGTTATCGCTGTCGCGGACACTCTGAAGGAAAGGTCAGCGGAGACAGTGGCGGCTCTGAAGCGGCTGGGGCTGGAGGTGGTGATGCTTACCGGCGACCATCAACGGACCGCGGACGCCGTGGCGCGGCAGCTGGGGGTGGACCGGGTGCTGGCCGAGGTATTGCCTGAGGACAAGGCGCGGGAGATAAAGAAGCTTCAGGACGAAGGGAAGGTGGTCGCCATGGTGGGCGACGGGATCAACGACGCCCCTGCCCTTGCCCAGGCGGACGTGGGGATCGCCATAGGCACCGGGACCGACGTGGCCATGGAGGCATCGGATATTACCCTCATCGGCGGGGACCTGAGCGGTATCGTGACGGCAATCGCCCTGAGCAGGGCGACTATTAAAAACATCAAACAGAACCTGTTCGCGGCATTCTTTTACAATACCCTGCTTATCCCTGTCGCGGCGGGGGCGCTCTACCCGGCTTTCGGTGTGCTGCTCAATCCGATGATGGCAGCGGCGGCCATGGGCATGTCGTCGGTGAGCGTGGTGAGTAATGCGCTGCGGCTCAGGCATTTCAAGCCAGGATTCCCGTCAGGGACGTGAACATTGGCAAAAGGTTCGTTCAGAGTTACACTTAAAATAGAAGCTAATAAGGTGGTGCGTCTTTCTGATAACCGTACAGAAAGGAGGGTGCCATGAGAGGAACAGCGATAGAGCCTAGAAAAGACAGGATTATTCAGGAACATGTCCATGATACCTACAAGCTGAGAGGCAAGTTGGCGGAGCCAACGGCATGCAGCCAGTGCGGTGCCGTGTTCCAGGGTGGAAGATGGGTTTGGGCGGCAAAGCCGTCCGGGGCAGGAGAAACGGTATGTCCGGCCTGCAACCGTATACATGACAAATACCCTGCCGGCGTGGTAATGCTGAGTGGCGCATTTTTTGATGCCCATGGCGAAGAGATCGTCAACCTTGCCAGAAACGAGGAAGAGAAGGAAAAGGGGCTGCATCCCCTGCATCGCATCATGAATATCGAGAAGGAGAAGGAGGCTGTCGTCATATTTACTACCGATGTCCATCTGCCGCGAAGGATCGGCGAGGCGCTTCGGAGTGCCTATGAAGGAGAGCTGAACTATCAGTATGCCGAGGACGAGAAGTTCATACGGGTGAGCTGGAAACGTTGAGTATTCTGAAGATAGGCGATGTCAGCCTGCCCAACAACCTTGTCCTGGCACCCATGGCCGGTATCACCAATCTGCCGTTTCGCATCATATGCCGCGGATTGGGGGCCGGTCTTGTCGTGACCGAACTGGTCAGCGTCGAAGGGCTTATCCGCAAGGGGCATGGCACCCTGGAGCTTCTCGATACGCGGCCCGAGGAGCGGCCGGTGGCGGTGCAGATATTCGGCAGCAATCCGGTGTCAATGGCGGAATCGGCCCGTATCCTCTCGGACATGGGGTGCTGGGATTTCATTGACATCAACATGGGTTGCCCGGTAAGGAAAGTGCTAAAGTCGGGCAGCGGCTCCGCACTGCTTAAAGATTTGAATCTGGCAGAACGGGTTGCCGAAGCGGTGGTGAAGGCCTCCGTGGTGCCGGTTACCGCGAAGATCAGGAGCGGATGGAGTCCCGGCAGGATTGTGGCGCCGGAACTTGCGAAGCGGCTCGAAGGGGTGGGCGTTGCCGCCATCGCGGTTCATGCCCGTACCCGGGAGCAGGGTTTTTCGGGGAATGCCGACTGGTCGGTTATCGGACGAGTAAAGGAAGCGGTAGGCATTCCCGTTATCGGCAACGGCGACGTGAAATCGGCGGCAGACGCCCGCAGGATGATCGATACCACCGGATGTGACGGCGTAATGATCGGTCGCGCCGCGCGGGGGAACCCGTGGATATTCAGGGAGACAGAACAGCTTCTCGCCACCGGTACACCGGGACCGGGGCCGGAGCCGAAGGAACGCCT
>JAOUDF010000258.1 GCA_029859385.1 Nitrospirota bacterium | reverse complement strand
AACCAATGTCGCCAAGATAGAGAACTATCCCGGCGTTGGTGATGTGAACGGCGCCGATCTGATCGACCAGATGACTGCCCAGGCACGCCGGTTCGGAGTTGAGATCATTTCCGGCGATGTGCTTGAGGTCTGTAATAGTGAACTCTGCAGGAACGTGACTCTCGAAGACGGCACCATCATTACGGCCAAGGCCATGATTGTCGCTACAGGGGCCGATCCGATCAAGCTGAAGATTCCGGGTGAGAAGGAATTTATGGGCAGAGGGGTCTCCTATTGCGCGACATGCGACGGCTCATTCTTTCGCGACCTTACTGTAGCGGTGGTAGGCGGTGGCGATTCTGCTGTCGAAGAGGCGATCTTCCTGACACGATTTGCCAAAGAGGTGATAGTCATTCATCGCCGCAATAAACTTCGTGCCCAAAAAATTATTCAGGAGCGGGCTTTTGCAACTCCGAGGTTGAGATTTATCTGGGATACGACGGTCGAAAAGGTAAATGGTGAGCACTTTGTGACCTCTATTGATCTCGTTAACCTGAAAACAGGGGAAAAGTCCAACCTGCCCGCGGACGGTATTTTTATCTACGTCGGCAACACGCCCAATACCGATTTTCTCAGAGGCGTTGTCGCCCTCGATGAGAGCGGCTATGTTATCACCCAAAATGATGTAGAGACCTCAAGTCCCGGCATCTTTGCCGCGGGTGACGTAAGAAGAAAGTTGCTGCGGCAGATATCGACAGCCGTAGGCGATGGCGCTACCGCAGCGGTTGTCGCCGAGAAATACATCGAAAGTCAGCACGCCTGACACCCTCCCCGGCAATATTAATCCGATAGAATATAAGAGGAAATTTGATACTGGCCAATTGTGTGACTTTTGTAGTGGCTAAATTATCGCAATGGCACATCCGTCACATACGGCGCGTCTGGCTATGGGTATATTGCGCTTTAGTTGTCTAACCTCAATTATTGGGAATCAAGGGGCATCATGCATTTCCTGATTACAGCAGCGATAGTCATCTCTCTGTTTGCCGGTTCCTCAACCGGGTACTGTGAGCGTCCGCCCCACCTGGTGGAAGAAGCGGGTGGCCTCAATGTCTATATGGGGGTAATGGAAACCTCGAATCCTGATGTTGCCTGGAAAGGTGAAAATCCGAAGTCTGAGGATACTCATCATCTCGTATTTGTTTTCAGGAATGCAAAGACAGGAAGAGCGGAGAACACCACCGGCATCAAGCTGAAGGTTCGTGCGCCGTCTGGGGCAACTCTTGTTGATAGTGCAGTAAAACAGTTCATTGCCAAAGGTATTGCTTCATACGGCCAATTCCTCAACCTGAAGGAAGAAGGGCGATATGAGGCGACCGTTACCTTCCCTCACGGGGGAAGAGAGCACAGCGTTACATTCCGGTTCAAAAAATAGTACACGTATCAATTCTCTGGTTTAAAAGGAGTCTCAATGTCAGACGACAGGATTTATGGTCTTCAAAATCCCTCCACGAAGGGAGTCGAAGGTAAGAAACGTTACGCAATGGTGGTGGACCTCGACAAGTGTAACGGTTGTATGGCCTGTACGGTGGCCTGTGCCGTGGAGTTCGACAAGCCGCTGGGCGTATTTCGTACGTGGGTGAAGGTCGTCGACCAGGGTACCTACCCTAATATGCAGCGCCGCTTCATTCCCCGTTTCTGCAATCACTGTGACTATCCGGCGTGCGTCAGGGCCTGTCCTGTCCAGGCGACCTACAAGGATGAAGACGGATTTGTCCTGCAACGCTACAACCGTTGTCTCGGCTGCAGGAGCTGCATGATAGCCTGTCCCTATAATGCCCGCCATCTTCTGCCCGAGGCGAGGATGAAGGACCACGAACCGTTTATGGTATCGGACAAGTGTACCTTCTGTGATCACCGGGTGAGGCAGGGTCTTGCGCCGGCCTGTGTTGCCGCGTGCGGGCCGAGGGCGCTCATATTCGGTGATCTTAACGACCCCGAGAGCGAAGTGCACAAGATCGTCAATACGCACACCACCCAGGTGCTCAAGGAGGAAATGGGAACAAAACCTCAGGTTTACTACATCGGTGGGCTGGATGACGCCAGTAACGAGGAGAGCTATCTGGAAAGGTCATACCAGGTGAAGGCGGACATGAACGCGTTCAAGGAGAACCACCCCAACGCCCATTTCTGCAAGTCGAATATTATGGAGCCACTGGACTGATCGACGGATCAGGGAGAGACGCATGGAACAGGAAATTATCTGGAACATACCAATGACGGGATACTGGGGCTACCAGATCATCGTCTATTTCTGGCTGGTAGGGGCGAGCGCCGGCTCTTTTGTTATCTCGAGCCTCGGATGGGTGTTTGGCATCAAGCGCTTCAAGGCGATCTCTTTCTTCGCCTGTAATGCTTCAATCATTCTTCTCCTCGTCGTGCCGGCGATACTTATCCACGATCTCGGTAAGCCCTTCCGTTTCTGGCATCTTATGAATTATGTGGGCAACTGGCATTACTCAGCCCCCATGTCATGGGGTTCCATACTCATCACGACCTATCCTGTCACCATGATCTTCTATAGTTACTGCATCTTCAGGAAGAACGAGGCATGGGCGAGACTCTGGGGTCTGCTTGCAGTGGTACTTGCCGTGTGCACCCACTGGTATACCGGCGTCGTCATGGAGCTCAACCCGAATCGCGAGCTGAATCATACCGCGATGGCTGCCATTATCTTCCTGACCGGCGCATTCATCTCGGGTATCGGTTTTCTCATAGTTCTCCTCTGGATACGCAACCTGTTTGTGAAGACCGATGAACAAAGGGTTCCCGGATCCTTCTTTGTCGAACTGGGAAAGATGATGGCCTACGGCGTCGCCTTCGACTCCTTCCTCATATTCTCGGAGTTTCTGCTGATGTTCTACGGCAGTGAGGAAGAGTATGCCATTCTCACCAAGGTACTCCTGGGAGTGCTGGCAGTGCCGTACGTCTGGATGGAGATCATCGCGGGCCTCATGCTGCCGTTTCTTATCCTCTTTTCACCGCTGGGCAATCGGGTGCCTTTCGTGGTCCTGTCGTCCATACTTGTATGCATCGGTGTGTTCGGTATGCGTATCTGGTGGGTGTTCGGCGGGCAGTTCCTGCAGACATTCTATTGACGGAGTAATCTGAATGCCAAAGTTTACACGACGTGATTTCTTGACATGGGGCACCGGAAGCCTGGCCTTCCTCGCGGCGTCCCCCAGGCTCCTCAAGGCGATGGAATTACAGCGGGGCGGAAAAGGCGTTTCTTCACTGGAGATCGCCGACCGGGTGGGAATCCCCTTTACCGATGTCTGCGGCGACCTTCATGACGGAGCCCTTGCCTTCATACAGGAAGGCGAGCTTATGAGGGTTGAGGGAAACCCCGACCATATCGCCAATGAGAGCTCTCTGTCTGCTGCGGCGCTGGCCATGCCGC
>JAOUDF010000257.1 GCA_029859385.1 Nitrospirota bacterium | reverse complement strand
TGCCTGGGTGAAACTGATCGAGATAACCTAAGAGAAGGGTTTGGCTCTTCGCTATCCTCATGGAGAACGAAGAGCCTGATAGTTTACAAAGAAGTAGTGTTACTTGATATGGCAGGTAGTACAGAGAGCACTCTGGTTGTTGCTCTTCCTCAGCAGTGTCGGATGGTTTACGCCAGAGCCCGCAGAGGTCTCTGTTCCATGAGGATTGTGGCATGACGCACACTCCACGGAGACATAACCGCTGCCACCAAAGAGATAGAGCCGTACTTCGCTATCCTCCATTACATTCGCAGTAGCGCCGTCATCGAAATACCATGCGCCCGATGAGTGCTGCTTATTCGGTTGATAGAAAGCCGTATCATAGGTGCCGGAACTGCCGGTGTAGTAGGGATACTCAATAGAGATCGGGTGCTGGGTGGTCAGGTTCCGAGTCAGGTTGGTAATTGGCTGACTTCCACCCTCCGCAAGGGTATTGGTGGCTGTATCAAAACCGGTGTACGCCGCATCAAAACCCCATCCCCTGGTCGCCGCCGTAGCATCAAAATTACCGGAACCAGGGGCGTTTCTTAGGGCATCGATGGCAATGGTGCCATCATGACAGCTGAGACAGGCCAGGGAAATACCTTGAGGTTGCCGATCCGTCCGGGCACCAGGCGCATCGATCGTGGAGCTGGTATAGGGGGTATACGACCCGGCTGATGCCATCTGCCTGTTCCACAAGGGCGCATCAGATGCCGCACCGTGCGGAGTATGGCAGAAAACGCAGACCTCACCGTTGACTGCTGTTATGCCGCCAGCAGTCAGCTTTACATTATTAGAGCTCAATGTAAAGTTGTGCTTGGTAATGGTCACCATGGCCGATGCCGACGACGCCCAGACAAGAGCAATGGCTGCACTTACTAGCAAAATCCTTTTCATTGTACTCACCTCCTTTAGAATTAAGTTTTTCATGATCGTCTAAGCTCCTTATATGTGTATAGTGGCCGGACTATTGATTACCTTGGTACGTAATAAGCAACATGCATGCCCAATCAAACAAGATGTATGCATACAAAAACAAATGCAATATTTTCGATATGTTACATAAAGACTACTAAAAATGTCTGAATTGTTTGAGTCGAACAGAAACACCGTAAAAAGAGGGTAGCTCTCTACATAGTTATGTAAGGGGGTTTACACAAATTAAAGGGGGATTAAACAGGTGAGAAGTTACGATTTTCTGCTTTGCAAATAGACCCGTGGTAATGCAGGCTCGGGAAGAGGCTCCCCTGCAAATATCGAATGGAAAACAGCGAGCAACTCTTCGTGCACAAGCGTGTTGGAGGCCATGACCTCCCGGCTGTCTATGCTGAACGGTCCACCGGTGAAATTAGTCACAGTGCCCCCTGCCTCGGTAACGATGAGGACGCCGGCGGCGGTATCCCAGGGGTTGAGGTTGAACTCCCAGAATGCATCGAACCGGCCGCAGGAGACATAGGCCAGGTCGAGGGCGGCTGAACCGGGCCGACGGACACCATGACTCCTGAGGGTAAGCTGATGATAAAAATGGATATTGGGATTCTGGTGCCGCTTTCGGCTGGGAAATCCCGTGGCGAGGAGGCTTTCTCTGAGGGTTGCGGTCGCAGATACCGTTATCGTTCGGCCGTTGAGGGTAGCGCCGCCGCCCTTTGATGCGGCAAAGAGCTCGTTGCGACTCGGATCGTAGATGACCCCGGCAATACGCTCACCTTTATATTCGAGCGCCATGGATACGCAGAAGACGGGAAACCCGTGGGCAAAATTGGTGGTACCGTCCAGAGGGTCGATATACCACCGCCAGTCACTGCCGGACTCGGTACGCGTCCCCTCCTCTCCGACAATATCATGGTCGGGCCACAGTTCACGGATGCGCCCGGTTATGAGCTCCTCCGATGCCCTGTCCGCCTCGGTGACCAGGTCGGCCTCGCCCTTGTATTCGATCTTGACCCGATTGTTGAAATAGTTCATGAGCAGACCACCTGCCTCACGGGCAATGGTCGTCATGGGTGAGATGAAATTGCCCGGGCTGGTCATGCGGCGTGATCTACTTCTGGTGCCCCTGCCATTGGGTGGCATCGGGGTTGGTGGATTGCATCCAGCGGGAAAGGTCGGGGAACCAGTAGGTTGAAAGATAGAAGAGTGCCCAGGCCACGAAGACGGCGTACATGATCTTGATCCAGAGAGGTATGGGGTTTTCCTGCTGCTCAGGCCGCGTCTTTTCTTCCATTTCAGCCTCTCCGCTCCATCTCTTCGGCCTTGGCCTCCATTTCGAGGACAAGATACTTGGCCCGCTCCAGGTCCTTGAAATCACCCTTGAGGAAGCTCCAGGCAAAGAGGCAGAAGAACCCTATGGCCACCAGCACGTAGGTCACCACCTGGATGGCGGCAAATCCGGCTACGTCGCCTCTGGGCACGGTCCGCACAATCTCTACCACTTTCCAGGTAAAGGTGAGGCCCGCAAAGGCTACTCCGATGATTACCCACAACCCTACGAAAAAGGCCGCCCATTCTTTTCCACTTCTTTTCATTTGCTACCTCCTCGAATCCGGCGCCCGGTGGCTCCCCGGTTTTTTTAGCTGAATATTGCACCACCTTTAAACTGCCGGATATCTCACTCCGTCGTATTCCCTGACGGGAGAGACTTGCGATGACCAACAGGTATCAACAAAACGCGCCCCATATTCAGCTAAAAAAAACCGGGGAGCCGCCGGGAGCCGGATGACTTATCTCCTCTTCCAGCTGCCGAGCCACTGCACATAGGCGGTGATCGCCAGCCCTTTCTTGTTGGGCCGCCCTTTCTCATCGTAGAACCAGCGGTAAGCGGGCATCACCGAACCGGGCTGCACCGATGGCGGATCATAGAAGTGCGCCACATGCCAATCGTTACTATGCACACCGGACTGTCGGGAAAGATCGGGCCCCACCCGTCGCGTGCCCAGCATGGGCGGCATATGGAGCTCGTTCTGAAATTCCGAGGCCAGGGATACCTCTCCGTAGCGTATATGTTCATTGGAAACCGGCCGCACAAACTGGGAATGGCAGTGCCAGCACCCCTCTGCTACGTAGATATCTCTCCCCATCTTCAATGCCTGGGCATAGGTCGCCGGTGTGGCCTCGCCAAATGCCGCCTTGAACTCATCGGGATAATCCTCGGCAAGTTGATAAAATTCGCCGTCCGGGTCCTCGGCGGCCAACTCCTTTACATGTTTCATGGGGATGTCTTTGAGAAATATGACAGGCCCCAGCATCTGGAAGATAAAACCGGTAACGAAGAAACCGAGCCCGGCGACAAGGGCAACAAAGCTGAATTTTTCTACGCGCGACTGTTTCATCTCGCTTCCGCTCCATAGGATACAGGGGCATCCTGTATCACCTCTTTCGCCCTCGCCGTCTTTATCATGTTAACGATAAGGCATAACAACCCGCCCAGCATCATGA
>JAOUDF010000049.1 GCA_029859385.1 Nitrospirota bacterium | reverse complement strand
CTGGAAGAGGCACAACCGGCAACCATGAGAAATACCACCAGAATACATGCTGCGCGTAGTTGTAAAGGTGCAAGGGATTTCATGAACTCTCCTTTTGGAGGACTGACCTGTTCTCGACACTATACCGAAAGAATACCGTATAGATTTCGGCACGCCAACGATATTTATTAATTTTGAGATTGACACCACAAGAAACCGTGCGATAATAGCGAACCTTACGCCTTAAATCGCATATCTTCAGGCAAGATAAAAAAAATTTAATCTGGAAAGGGGGGATTAACCGGGTCAGACTAGGAACCCACGGTAGTACTTTGTAGTTTGTTCTTAAGTAAATAACTCTATCGAGGTAACCGTAGAAAAAGGAGGCTCCCGATCATGCCAAAAAGGAAGATGATCGTCTTCGGGCTTGCAGTAAGTTTGATCGCAGGTTTTCTTCTCACCTTCTCAGCACCCCAGAAAGCATCGGCTGAATTTGGCGACAAGGTGATGAACCGCTATGCCAGCAAGGCCGGCATCGCTCCCGTAGTATTCCCCCACTGGTTCCACAGGGTTCGCGTCCAGTGCCGCGTGTGCCATCCCAGCGTATTCCAGATGCAGGCCGGCGCCAACGACGTTGACATGCAGAAGATCCTCAGCGGTGAATTCTGCGGCAAGTGCCACAACGGCAAGGTAGCGTGGGCTCCCATTTACTGCGACAAGTGTCACTCCGGCAAAATGGGCATCGACCCCGCTGTCCTTCTGCAGCAAGGACAAACTCCGAGCCCAAATGTAGTCAATCCGCCCGCAGCGGCAGCAGGAATACCGGCGGCAGCGCCCCCTGCAGCACCGGCGCCCGCAAAGGCAGCTCCCAAGAAGAAATAACGGGGCGCTTTAAGGCCGAGCATTTACTAACCAGGATTGATTATATTTTGCTAAGGAGGAATTACAGATGAAAAGGAATTTGAAGACAAAAGCCATGCTGTTGGCGGCGTCTTTACTTACCGTTACTGCGATGGCATCCTATTCCGCAGCCCAGCCACAGCCGGCGGTAAGCAATCCCAATGTTGCTGCACCCGCCGGCGGCCAGGTAACACCGGAAAACGTTTTTAACCTCGTCCTCACGCCGCCCAAGGTTACGCCTCAGGCGCCGAAAGCCCAGGACGGCCTGCATGACCCGGCTATTGTCGCCGTCGCGGGACTCTTTGAACCCAAGGTCGCCCTGGCTGCCCTTACTCCCAATCCCTACGGAAACATGGTTGACTGGGTAGTATCGCTCAGGAAGGGACAGTTCGTGCCGATCTGGTCGCTGGACCCGAAGGCCCCCGCTCCAGAGCCGATTGACATGGACATCATCATCCCGGCTCTCGGCAGGACTGCCAATGTCAAGTTCCCGCACAAGGGGCACACCGAGCTGTTTGACTGCGATGCCTGCCATCCCAGCATCTTCATCATGCAGGCCGGCGCCAACGTGGAAAAGGGCATGAGCATGGTCAACATCGTTCGCGGCCAGTACTGCGGCGTGTGCCATGGCAAGGTCGCCTTCCCGCTGGATGACTGCAACCGTTGTCACAACGTGCCGAAGTAATGAGATAGCTCAGCAAACTGAAAAGGCCCTCGGGAATATCCCGAGGGCCTTTTTGTTTTGGATTCATTGTAGGGGCGATCGCTGATCCCCGCAATGAAAGGGCGAACACAGGGGTTCGCCCCTACAATAACAGTCACTCGCCTATTCTCAGACTCCCCACTAATTCATCGACCGAAGCAATCCCGTTGGTTTCCATGTAGCTTTTGATGCCGTCGGCAATCGCGACACTTGACGAAGGGTTGACGAAGTTCGCCGTCCCTATCGCCACGGCCGTTGCACCGGCGATCATGAACTCGACGGCGTCGTCGGCCGTCATGATGCCCCCCATGCCGATAATGGGCAGTTTGACATTGTTGCGCACCTGCCAGACCATCCTCACCGCTACCGGCCGGATCGCCGGTCCCGACAGTCCGCCGGTCACGTTGGCCAGCCTGGGACGCCGGGTCTTGATGTCGATGGCCATACCCAGCAGCGTATTGATAAGCGACAGGGCATCGGCCCCGGCATCGGCTGCGGTCTTCGCGAAGTCGACGATATTGGTGACATTGGGCGACAATTTTACAATGAGAGGAAGGGTGGTGGCTTTACGCACCTTTGTAATAAGCTGGTGAGTAACGCGTGTGTCGGTACCGAAGGCTATGCCGCCCTCCTTTACGTTGGGGCAGGAGATGTTTACCTCAAGCCCTGCCACACCGTTAACGCCGGTCAGTCTCTCTGCGATAGCGACATAATCGTCCTCGTTGTTGCCGAACATGTTGACAATGACCGGGGTGTCGAACTGCCGCAGATAGGGCAGCTTTTTCTCGACGAAGACATCAACACCGACATTCTCCAGCCCAATGGCATTAAGCATCCCCGCCGGAGTCTCACAAATCCGCGGTGTAGGGTTCCCCTTCTTGGGCCGCACCGACAGACCTTTTACCACGATGGCGCCGAGACGGTTCAGGTCGAGGTAGGGCGAGTATTCAGCGCCGTAGCCAAAGGTCCCGGAGGCGGTCATCACCGGGTTCTTCATCCGGATTCCGGCGATAATTACGGAAGTATCGACACTCACTGCGCACCCCACATCACTTCTTCAGAGCGAAACACCGGCCCCTCGACGCAGGCCCTCTTGTACTCGAATTCATCGCCATTGCCGGACCTGATCGGCACCACGCACCCGAGACACGCCCCCATGCCGCACCCCATGTGCTCCTCCATGGAGACATAACAGGGAACGTTGTGGACAGCGGCAATCCGCGCCACCTCGCGCATCATGGGAGTAGGGCCGCAGGTATAGATGACCGAAGGTCCGGTATGTCCTTTGAGAAACGCCTCGAGGCTTTCTGTCACATAGCCGCGAAGTCCGCAGCTTCCGTCTTCGGTGGCCTGCGACAGCGTCACCCCTTCAAGAAGTTCGAAATCGCCGCCGCAGAGGAGGTCTCCTTCACCACGCCCGCCAAGAAATACCTCGACCCGTCCCGTGGGGTCAGTCCGCTTGATTTCTCTCGAAAGCCCCATGAGCGGCGCAGTACCGATGCCCCCACCCACGAGGATATGCGTAATGCCTGTCTGTATCGTTTCAAAGCCATTCCCCAGCGGCCCCAGCACATCCAGCGTATCATCCACCTGCACGTGGCTCAGCAGGGCCGTCCCCTTTCCCACCACGCGGTAGAGAAGGGCAAAGCTGCCGTCGTCGTAAATGTCGTGAAGGCTGAATGGGCGGCGCAGCAGAGGGTCGTTGGACGGCGACACATGCACCATGAAGAACTGTCCGGCCCGGGGCCTGGGGGTACCGGCCGGCGGCTGAAGGACAATCCGATAGTATCCCGGTGAAAGCTGGCGGTGGGAAAGAACCGTAGTGAGCATGGGTTATTCGATGCTTATCTCGAGGATTTCGTATTCGATGGTCTTTGCCGGAGCCTGCACAGTGATGACATCCCCTACCTTCTTGCTGATGAGGGCCTTGCCCACCGGCGACTGGATCGAAATCTTGCCGTTCTTCAGGTTGGCCTCCTCCTGCCCCACGAGGGTGTATTTCTTTTCCTCGTCGGTGTCGGTATCCAGCAGAAGAACGGTGCAACCGAAGACCACCTTGTCGTTGGTGAGGTTTTTTGTCTCGATGATATGGGCATGGGCAATCTTCCCCTGAAGCTCCTGTATCTTTCCTTCTATGTACGACTGTCGCTCTTTGGCGGCGTGATATTCGGCGTTCTCGGAAAGGTCGCCGTGGGCCCGGGCTTCGGCGATGTCCTGGATGTTCCTGGGGCGCTCGACTTTTATAAAACGCTCCAGGTCTTCCTTTATCTTGTCATATCCCTCTCGCGTCATGGGTATCTTCATGCTCATCGCGTTACCTCACTATGATAATAATCCTGAATAGCCATGACATCGATCCCTCTTCGAGAAACAGCATCAATAGCAACCGCTGCGGCCTTCGCTCCGGCCAGGGTGGTAAAGTACGGTATCTTGTGGTTCAATGCCGTCCTGCGAATGTCGTAGGAGTCTTTCTGTGAAATCGCGTCGCTCACCGTATTGACGACCATGCATATCTCGCCGTTCTTCAGGTTGTCAACGATGTGCGGCCGCCCTTCATGAACCTTGTTGACCGCTGTCACGGGGATGCCGTTCGCGGCAAGATAACCGGCGGTACCCCGGGTAGCCTCTATTTCAAATCCATTGGCGACAAGGGTCTTCGCTGCCTGAACGAGAGTTTCCTTCTTGTCTTCATTACGCAGGCTGAAGCAGACGCGCCCTTTTGACGGAAGCGTATTGAACGCCCCCATCTGGGCCTTCAGAAAGGCGATGCCGAAGTCGGCGTCTATCCCCATCACCTCTCCCGTCGACTTCATCTCGGGCCCCAGCACCGTATCGACGCCGGGGAACTTGGTAAAAGGGAAGACTGCTTCTTTCACCGCCACATGCTCGATGACCTTCTCTTCCGTCAACCCAAGGTCCTTGAGGGTACGGCCGACCATCACCCTGGCCGCCACCTTGGCCAGCGGCACGCCGGTGGCCTTGCTCACGAAGGGAGATGTCCGCGACGCTCGCGGGTTCACCTCGAGGATATAGACCACTTCGTCCTTGACGGCGAACTGGATGTTCATGAGCCCGATAACGTTGAGCTCCAGGGCCAGCATCCTTGTCTGCCGCCGGATTTCATCGACCACATGACCGGGCAGCGAATAGGGCGGAAGCGAACAGGCGCTGTCGCCCGAATGGATCCCCGCCTCTTCGATATGCTCCATGATGCCGCCGATGTAGACATCTTCACCGTCGCCCACGGCATCGACGTCTACCTCTACCGCATCGCGAAGGTATTTGTCAACAAGAACCGGGTGGTCCGGCGAGGCCTTCACGGCCCGTTTCATGTAGTCCTGCAGACTGTCGGTATCGTAGACGATCTCCATGGCCCGGCCGCCCAGAACGTAGGAGGGGCGCACCACCACGGGATAGCCGATCCCCTCGGCCACTCGCACCGCCTCCTCGGGAGAAGTGGCAGTGCCGCATTCGGGCTGGAGGAGTTCGAGCTTGTTGATCAGGTCCTTGAACCGCTCACGGTCTTCGGCGCGATCGATGGAATCGGGGCTGGTGCCGAGGATCGGCACTCCGGCCCTTTCCAGCGGCACCGCAAGCTTGAGCGGCGTCTGTCCGCCAAACTGAGGAATGACTCCGTAGGGCTTCTCCTTCTCCACGATGTTCATCACATCCTCGAAGGTCAGCGGCTCGAAGTAGAGCCTATCAGAGGTATCGTAGTCCGTAGAGACGGTCTCAGGGTTGCAGTTGACCATGATCGTCTCGAAACCCTCTTCCTTCAGCGCGAAGGCGCCGTGGACGCAGCAGTAGTCGAACTCGATCCCCTGCCCTATCCGGTTTGGGCCGCCGCCCAGGATGATGACCTTCTTTCTGTCGGTGGGGTTGGCCTCGCACTCCTCTTCATAGGTGGAGTAGAGGTAGGGAGTATAGGCGGGGAATTCGGCGCCGCAGGTATCGACCGTCTTGTAGACCGCCACAATCCCTTTGCCTTTTCGGTAGGCCCGCAACTCCTTCTCCGTCGTCCTGAGCAAGTCGGCCAGGCGGCTGTCCGAGAAACCATACTCCTTTGCAGCGCGCAGGGTATCGCCGTCGATATCCAGCGGTGCATTCGGATCCCGCGAAAGTCCCAGTTTTTCCAGCTCCCGCTCCATGACAACGATCTCTTCGATGTTGCGGAGGAACCACGGGTCGATGGCGGTAGTCCGGTAAATCTCGTCGACATCCATGCCGCTGCGCAGGGCGTCAGCCACATACCAGAGGCGGTCGCGGTTGGGCACCGCCAGCTTGTCGAGGATATGGTCATGCGGTACCACCGACTCCGTCAGCGGTTCATCCGGCGTCCTGGGATCCCGCCTCCTCACCCTCCGGTCGGTCTGGATGAGGCCGTTGGCATCGATTTCCAGCGAGCGGAGCGACTTCTGCAGCGCCTCCTTGAAGGTGCGGCCGATGGCCATGGCCTCGCCCACCGACTTCATCTGGGTGGTAAGGGTCTGGTCGGCCTTCGGGAACTTTTCAAAGGCGAAGCGTGGGAACTTGACCACTACATAGTCGATGGTCGGCTCAAAGGAGGCAGGCGTTTCGCGGGTGATGTCGTTACGAATCTCGTCGAGGGTGTAACCGACTGCCAATTTCGCCGCGATCTTTGCAATGGCGAAGCCGGTGGCCTTCGACGCCAGGGCCGAGCTGCGCGACACGCGCGGGTTCATCTCGATGATGATCATATCTCCGTTGACGGGGTTGATCGCAAACTGGATGTTCGAGCCGCCCGTATCGACGCCGATCTCGCGGATGATCTTGAGCGCGGCGTCCCGCATGATCTGATATTCCTTGTCGGTCAGTGTCTGCGCGGGGGCCACGGTGATGGAGTCGCCGGTATGGACACCCATGGGGTCGAAGTTTTCGATGGAGCAGATGATCACGACATTGTCCTTCATGTCGCGCATCACCTCGAGCTCGTACTCCTTCCAGCCCAGCAGCGACTTCTCCACCAGCACCTCGCGGGTGGGCGAGAGGTCGAGGGCCCGCTCGATCATCTCCTCGAATTCCTCGATGTTGTAAGCGATACCGCCGCCGGTCCCGCCCATGGTGAAGGACGGTCGGATGATGGCGGGGAAGCCGATCCGGTCGATGATCTCCATCGCCTCGGCCTTGCTGTGGATGTCGGCACTCTCGGGAACGTGGAGCCCGATCCGCTTCATGGCCAGCTTGAACGATTCGCGGTCCTCGGCCTTCTTGATGGCGGGCAGCTTCGCCCCGATCAGCTCAACGCCATACCGTTCCAGCACGCCGTTTTCCGAAAGGGCCACGGCAATGCCCAGGGCAGTCTGCCCTCCCATGGTAGGGAGCAGCGCCTGGGGACGCTCCTTGGCGATGATCATCTCGACCACCTCCGGCGTGATCGGCTCGATATAGGTCCGGTCGGCCATGTTCGGGTCGGTCATGATGGTGGCCGGGTTGCTGTTGATCAGCACCACCTCGTACCCCTCTTCGCGAAGGGCCTTGCACGCCTGGGTCCCCGAGTAGTCGAACTCGCAGGCCTGCCCGATCACGATAGGCCCCGAGCCGACCAGCAGGATTTTTTTGATGTCAGTTCTCTTCGGCAACTTGCTTCTCCTCTCTCACACTCTTTTACCGCAAACCATTCAGTGCATTAAATCCATCGGCCGTCGTCTCCCGGGGCCTTCAACAGCCAATATTCGGCGCCACCTTTAAGAACCATGGATTGAGCACGCAAGCATCTTTCCTGATGAAACGTTCGATGTCCGCCAGGTATAAATTCCACGCGCCCCATATCGGATTTTGAAGGCCCCGGGAGACGATGGACGGTGGATTTGCTGAATAGTTACCTGCTTACCGCCATGCATCTCCCCGCATCATCGCCGTGAACCTCCTGAAGAGGTAGGATGAATCGTGTGGCCCCGGCGACGCCTCGGGATGGTACTGCACCGAAAAAACGGGCAGCTCCCGGTGCCTGAAACCTTCCACCGTCTGGTCGTTGAGGTTGATGTGGGTCAGCTCCACACTGCCTCCCAGTGAATCAACATCCACGGCGAAACCGTGATTCTGCGAGGTTATCTCCACCTTCCCCGTGGTCAGGTCCTTTACCGGCTGGTTGCCGCCGCGATGGCCGAACTTCAGCTTGTAGGTCTTTCCACCCATGGCCAGTCCCAGTATTTGGTGTCCGAGGCATATCCCGAAGATAGGCTTCTTCCCCAGCAGCCGCCGCACCGTTTCGATGGCGCAGGTCACCGCCTCGGGGTCGCCGGGTCCGTTGGAGAGGAATATGCCGTCGGGGTTCATGGCCAGCACATCATCGGCCGAGGTTGAAGCCGGCACCACCTGCACCTTGCAGCCACTGCTCACCAGGTTGCGCAGGATGTTGTACTTTACGCCGAAATCGAAGGCGACAACATTCAATGGGCGTATCCGTTCCTCGTTGGTATAGCCGACGCCCAGTTCCCACAACCCTTCCGTCCAGGCATAGGGGGCCTTGCAGGTCACCTGGCTGGCCAGGTCCTGCCCCGTCATTACGGGAAGGGCCTTTGCCCTGCGCACCAGGCTGTCGGGGTTGAGGTCGAGGGATGAAATGATCCCCGGCATGGCCCCCATCGACCTTATGTGCCGCGTGAGTGCCCGTGTGTCGATCCCCTGAATCCCCACAATCCCGTGGCGTTTCATGAACGAGCCCAGGCTTCCAGCCGCACGCCAGTTGCTGGGATAGTCGATATACTCCTTGACGATGAAGCCCCGCACAAAGGGGGCCGCAGCCTCCATGTCTTCGTCGTTGTAGCCGTAGTTCCCTATTTCAGGATAGGTCATGGTGACCATCTGCCCCTGGTAGGAAGGGTCGGTCAGTATCTCCTGATAACCGCACATGCTGGTATTGAAGACCACCTCGCCCGATGCCTCGCCTTTCATGCCGAAAGGCCTGCCGGTGAAGACCCTGCCGTCCGCCAGTGCAAGTAGTGCTTTTTCCACCCTTAATCTCCTTCAGTTCTCAGCCTGATACACCAATTTTCCATCAACGATCGTCGCAGCCGCCCTGCCCTTCATCTTCCAGCCGGCAAAGGGGGTATTCCGCCCCTTGGACCGGAACTTCTCCGGCTTCACTTCCCATTCCGCATCGAGGTCGATGATAACGAGATCGGCGGCACTTCCCACCGCAAGGCTCCCGCCGGGCAGCCCCAGCGCCTTCGCCGGGTTCGTCGTAAGCGCCGCCAGGGCATCGGACAACGACATCACCCCGTCGCGCACCAGTGACAGCGTGAGCGACAGCGCCGTTTCAAGCCCAACGATGCCGAAGGGCGCCTGGTCGAACTCCGCATCTTTTTCAGAATAGTGATGCGGGGCATGGTCGGTGGCGATAACGTCGATCGTCCCGTCTCTCAGGGCCTCACGGATAGCGGCCACATCCTCTTCGCCCCTGAGCGGCGGGTTCATCTTTGCGTTGGTATTGTAGCCATCCACCGCCGCCTCGGTAAGGGTAAAGTAATGGGGGCAGGTTTCGGCAGTAACGGCGATCCCGCGCTGTTTCGCTTCTCTTATCAACCGCACGGTTCCTGCCGTACTCACATGCGCCAGATGAAGCCGCGCGCCGGTATACTCGGCCAGCAGGATATCCCGGGCCGATGCGATATCCTCGGCAATGGCGGGGATACCCCTCAGCCCAAGGCGCGTCGAGAGGGCCCCTTCGTTCATCACGCCCCCTTCGGCAAGGCTCATATCCTCGGCATGGGAAACCACCGTAATCCCGAAGTTTCTGGAATATTCCATGGCCCGGCGCATCATGACGGAGCTGGTCACCGGTTTGCCGTCGTCAGAGATCGCCACCGCACCAGCCTCGATCATGTCGCCGATCTCCGCCAGTTCCTCGCCGGTTGATCCCTTGGTGATGGCGCCTATGGGGTATACCCTGACGGCCCCTTCGTCGCGACCCTTGCGGACGATATAGTCGGTGACCGCCCGATTATCATTGATCGGCTTCGTATTCGGCATGCAGGCCACGGCAGTGAAGCCTCCTGCGGCCGCCGCCTCGGTCCCGGTCAAGATGGTCTCTTTATACTCCAGACCCGGCTCGCGCAGGTGCACGTGGATATCGATCAACCCCGGCGCCACCACCTTGCCCGAGGCGTCGATCACCGAGCAGCCCGCTGTCTTCTTTCCGGCAGTGCCCACCTTCACGATGATACCGTTATCGATGACCACGTCGCAGACCTTGTCGAGACCAGAAGCCGGATCGATAACCCTGCCGCCCTTTATTATCACGTTCATTGCCATAATCCTTTATTCCTTCGAGCCGCCGCTCACCAGAAACAGTACCGCCATCCTCACCGCAAGGCCGTTGGTCACCTGGTCCATGATAACCGACCGGGGACCGTCAGCCACATCGGCGGATATCTCGATACCCCGGTTCATCGGACCGGGGTGCATCACCAGCGCATCCTCTTTTGCCAAAGCCAGCCGCGCCGACGTCAGGCCGTAGAAGCGCGAATACTCCCGCAGCGAAGGGAAGTACCCCTTACCCTGCCGCTCCATCTGAATCCGGAGCATCATCACCACGTCGGCCTCAGCCAGAGCATCTTCCATGCAACTGAATATCTGTACCGGAAGGCGCTCCACTCCCCGCGGCATAAGGGTAGACGGCCCTGCGAGCCTTATCTCCGCCCCCATCTTGCCCAGCAGGTGGATGTTCGACCGGGCCACCCTGCTGTGGGCCACGTCGCCGATAATGGCAACCTTCAGCCCTTCCAGCTTCTTGCCGTGCTCCAGCATGGTGAAGGCGTCGAGAAGGGCCTGCGTCGGGTGTTCATGGGAACCGTCCCCGGCATTGACCACCGAGCACTGCACCGAGCGGGCGAGGAAATGCGGCGCGCCGGAACTGGAATGGCGGACGACGATGACGTCGGGGTTCAGCGCCTCTATGTTGCGGGCCGTATCGAGCAGCGATTCGCCCTTCACCACGCTGCTGGTCGAAACCGATACGTTGATGACGTCGGCGGAGAGACGCTTTCCGGCGATTTCGAACGAGGTGCGGGTGCGGGTGCTCGCCTCGTAGAAAAGGTTGACCACCGTTTTGCCGCGCATGGCGGGGACCTTCTTGATGTCGCGCCTCAAAACCTCTTTAAAGGAACGGCTCGACTCCAGCAGCCCTTCAATCTCTTCCCTGCTGAGGTCCTCGATTCCAAGAAGGTGCCGAGCCGCGAAACCCATCACTCCTCCTCACCTTCCATGATGATGACCCGGTCTTCGGCGTTTCCGCCTTCGACTAATTCGAGCTTTACCTTTTCTTTTTTGGCCGTGGGGACGTTCTTACCCACGTAGTCGGCGCGGATGGGAAGCTCCCTGTGGCCGCGGTCCACCAGCACCGCCAGCTGGATCAGTTCCGGCCTGCCGTAGTCCATGATGCTGTCGAGGGCCGCCCGGATGGTCCGGCCGGTATAGAGCACGTCATCCACAAGGATAATCCGCTGGCCCACAACCGAGAAATGTATCTCCGTCGCCTGCACCGGCGCCGCTCCCTTTTTGGAGGAGATATCATCACGGTAAAAGGTGATGTCGAGGACACCGACGGGGATTTCAACCCCTTCAATGTCCCGTATCTTCGAGGCCAGCCGCTGGGCCAGGTAGACCCCGCAGGTCCGGATACCGATCAGCGCGAGGTTCTCCGTCCCCTTGTTGCGCTCCACGATCTCGTGGGCAATGCGGGTGAGGGCGCGGTCGACCGACTGGCGGTTCATGATGAGGGCTTTTTCTTTAGACATTTGTGCCCTTTCCGGTCAAAAAAAAACCTTCACGCCCGCGAGAGCATGAAGGTTTTTCGGATACACAGAAGTGGATGCTATACATCCTGGGCGTCCGAACCTTGCCAGCTTCTCGGAGCTGGATTTAAAGGTTACGTCGAGATCGCTTTATACTCCCAAACCCCGTTCGATGTCAAGTTGAATATTACGAATATCACCCAATTCCCTTTCACCAACCAAACCAAAACTGCTATATATTTCCCAATCGCCTTAACCAGAGGATACCATCATGATGACAAACCGGCAAAACATGGAGAATGAAAAACAGGTCAATTCTATAAAGGCTGTCATATTCGATTACGGCGGCGTGCTGGCCGAGGAGGGGTTCCGGGACGGACTTCGCGCAATCGCGCTGCGCAACGGACTCGACCCTGACTGGTTGCACCAGATTGGTCTGGATGCAGTCTACGACTCAGGTTACATGGTCAACCGGGGAACGGAGGCGGACTTTTTGCGTCTCCTGCGTTCCCGCGCCCATATCAGGGAATCCGATGCCGAGCTGGTCCGCGAGGTGATGGGGCGGTTCGTCCTGCGGCCGTGGATGATCGACCTCGTCCGCAATCTGCGACGAGAGGGGATGCTTACCGCCATCCTCAGCGACCAGACCGACTGGCTCGACCGCCTGGACGCCCGCGACCATTTTTACCGGGAGTTCGACAAAGTTTACGTAAGCTACCACATAGGAAAAGGAAAGCGCGACCCGTCAGTCTTTGACGACGTGGTGAGCGACATGGGCATAGCTCATGGGCAGGCTTTGTTCGTCGATGACAATCCGGGAAACGTAGAAAGGGCGAGGGATAAGGGGCTTAAAACTATACTCTTCGAGGACCGTGAGCAGTTTATGCGGGAGATGGGGGAATATTTCCCTAATTAAGATAGAAAAACAAAGGGCGTGGAGTTTTCCACGCCCTTTGCAAACAACAGCCTGCGTCACGGCGCCGGAGCCGGGTCGCCGTTGGATTTGACGTTGAACTGGCCAACGCCGGTTGTGCCGGTAATTGTGTCGTATATGTTGAAACTAATGTTCGGCGTAGAGGCTCCATAGACACCTATATCAAATGCATATACACCTGAATACAATTGACCATTATTCGTAACGATATTATTGGTTACTTTTGGAGAACTGGCCTCTATACTTAGTCCACTCCCAGTGACTTCTTTGCAATTTCCCGTAATTATATTTCCACTGATGATGCCACTGCTGTTACTGACAGTTAGACCAATTACACGGTTATCCTTAATAATATTTCCATCAATTATTGGTGAGGAAGACATTACAACAATACCCTGCCCCAAAGAAGTGTAGCTGACCTCATTATTCCTAATTACAGCTGACGAATAATTTAACCAGATACCCCCATATTGGTTATTGTTGACTTTGTTTCCTGAAATGGTCAAATCTGTTGAGTTATAGATATTGAGTCCTGCCTGCCCAGCGCTCCCGATAAAGTTGTCTGCAATTGTCACAGAAGTTGATGATTGAATATTCACCCCATGATACCCACCTGTAATCAAAAAGCCTGAAATTGCCACATGACTACAATTACTAATAGTGATGACGTTTGGTGGACTACCGAACCCACCCCACCGTAGCGTCGTTACCTCCCGACCGGCACCCCGTAGATGCACATAGCTTTTCATCGTAATATTGTCCCAGTATAGGCCGGGCATGACGTCGATTACATAAGGCTCCGTCGCCGATGGATTGATGGCGGCAAGAGCAGCACTGACACTGGTAAAATCCCCGCCGCTGGCCGCCACGACTATCCGCCGGGCCGCGGAGCCGGGCATTGCGAAGTCGAGTTCCGATCTGGAAACGCAGGCGGTGCAGTTAACATCCAGCGCGGGCCCACCTTTGCTGTTGCTGCCGGCATAGTTGAAGTTGATGTCCGCGACGCTCACGCTGCCATCCTGAATGTGCGTACCGGCAATACTGTCTGCCTGCACCTTGGAACCGGTTACAGAGCCATCGCCCAACTGCCCGGCGCCGATCGAGCCCGGAGCGATGTCGGCCGATGTTATGGAGCCGTCAAGAATCTGCACCCCCGTCAAGCCGCCATCCTGAATGTGGCTGCCGTTGAGGCTTCCGGCCTGCACCTTTGCCCCCGTTACCGCACCATCAGCCAACTGGCCCGTACCAACTGCACTGGCCGCGATGTCTGTCGACCCGACACTGCCGTCCTGGATGTGAGTACCGGTGATACTGCCGGCCTGCACCTTTACCCCCGTTACAGAGCCATCAGCCAACTGGCCGGTGCCCACGGCTCCGGCCGCTATATCAGCGGCCCCGACGCTGCCATCCTGAATATCAGCTCCCGTCAGGCTGCCATCGAGCACATGAGTACCCGTCACGCTATCGGCTTGAACCTTAGCGCCAGTCACCGCGCCGTCAGCCAACTGCCCCGTGCCCACTGCACTCGGGGCTATATCTACCGAATCAATAGTACCGTCCTGAATATCGATGCCGGTCAGGCTGCCGTCGACCACGTTGGCGCCGGTAATCTGCTGCCCACCGCCGGGAGGTGCTATTGGTGGAGCAGATTGAGCGATATCACCCATAAAGCCTATAAAGACAATGATCATAAACGTAACAAAGTATTTTTCTTTTGCGCCGAAGCTCTTCATGCTAACACCTCATTTGCTAAAGAAACTTTTACTCTTGCCATAAACCG
>JAOUDF010000048.1 GCA_029859385.1 Nitrospirota bacterium | reverse complement strand
ATAGAGAGCCGGCGATGACCAAGTCCAACAGGCCCTTTTGAGTAAACTCCGCCATCGTCCGGGCCCCGGTGTACGAGGACTGAATTCATCCTTTCAACAAGGGAAGGTTCGACGACTTTATCACGCGAGAAAAAAAGTTTACCGACTATGCCGCACATGATCTCGCTTCCTCTTGAATGAATACAAACTCATTACATCCATATCCCTTACAGGTGGTGAGTTTCTTCAAAACGAAACCATGTTTTTGATAGAAGTCAACTATCTCCTCGGGTGTCGCTACTTCGAACGGGTAACCCCCAACCCAGTCGACTACATCCCGCCATGGCGACATACCCCGTGAAGTCTTCGCGTAGCATCTCCATGTTTCTCCCGGCTTGCCCCGCAACATGTCCTTGAGAAAAGGGGGGGCCCATATGCGCGCGAAGGCCGGCCAGAGAACAAGGAATTTCAGGGAATCCGGTAATCTGTTGTAGGCCCGTTTTACTTCCAGCCAGCGCCTGCTGCTTCTCCCCTGGTCATTATATATGGCTATGAACAGTTTCCCCTGTGGGGCAACCAGCGGGACAACGTTCTCAAGGGCCTGCCACATGGAACCGGTATGATGGAGAACCCCCCAGGAATAGACGAAGTCAAAACAGCCGAGAGATTGCAGATAATCCCGGTCGAGGGCGGAACCCTGTTGTATCTCCCACTGCGTGTCTCCCGGAAAATATCGATTCTTAAGCTCCGCGGTACATGCCACCGACTCCGGGTCGTAATCGAAGGAGTATACCCTTGCCCCGAGCCGTTTTGCCGCAAGGGAAAAAAGGCCACTGCCCGATCCGACATCAATAAAGGTTCTGCCATTGAGATCCGTTATTTCCAGCATCTGTTTGAGCGACTGCTCGGCATTTGCGATACGCTTGTCATCAAGACAAGAAAGAAATCGTTGCCAGTTTATCCCGAAAGAGAAGCGTTGTTCGTCTGTTTTTTTTTGAGCGTATAAAGTCATTCCTAAATCAACCTTCTTTGTTTGCCGCCCATGTTCCTGATAGTAACTTTGCATAAAACAACAAATGCTCTTTCGCGATAGCCGTGAGATTGTAACGTGATGCAGCAAAGGTCCGTGCTTCACGGCCAAGGCGGCCGGAAAGGGCTGAGTCAGTCATGATGGTAATGAGTGCCTTTGCCAATACAGCTTCATTTCTAGGAGAAACCAGTAAACCATTCACTCCATCACTGATGATTCCTTCATTACTTCCGTTTCGCACAGCTACGCACGGCAGGCCTGTGGCCATAGCCTCAAGCAGGGCATTTGACATCCCTTCCGCCAGTGAGGGGAGTACAAAAAGATCAGCAGCCTGTAAGTAAACGTTTGACGGCGACACTACCCCAAGAAAGCGTACATCCTTTGCGATGCCCAATTCTGTTGCCATCTTTTCCAGCGAAGCGCGCCGGTGTCCTTCGCCGATCATCAATAACATCGCATCGGGTACAGTTGCCTGAACCTCAGGCCATGCCTTCAGCAGATACTCAGCGCCCTTCTGCAGTTCGAGCCTGCCCATGAAAACAACTGTTCGCCGGTTAGGATCAAGACCAAGGCGTTCTCGCTGTCGCCTTCGATCATTACAAGGGACATAGAGCGCTGTGTCCACTCCGTTGGGAATGGAAACAATCCTGTCTTTTTCAATCCCGGCATCCAGTAGTTCATGATGAATCTGATCGCTGATCGCAATGAAACCGTCACTATTCAGAGCTGTAGAGAGAATCCGTTTGCCGAAAATCATCCCTCGCAAGCGCCTTAGATCGCTATACTCTCCTCCACAGGCTAGCCTCGCCACTACCGGGATGCCGGTAATTCGTCTTGCCAGGACGGCAGACACGGTATCCTGCGCCAGCAGTGGAGTTAGTATGAGATCGAAATTGCGCCGGTACCTCAGAAGAAACGCCAGGAGGCTAAAAATGTAAGTGATGGTGAAAAGGCCTGGTCTCTCAACTGCCTGAATTCCCCTGAATACAATGACACCATCGATGGCATCGCGACTAGGAAGCCCTCTAATGGTTCGGGTAATTACCGTCACCTTGTGTCCCTGTCTCACAAATTCACGCCCCAAACGCAGCGCCTGGTACTCTGCCCCGCCGGCATGAGGATAGAAGTGAGGTAGTGCCATCAAGATATTCATGTCTGTTTCAGCACCGTGTAGAGAAGAGAGTCAGGCAACACTGTGCCGTGGATACATAAGGAGATGCATAGAGAGATGCACAGGGTTCGTGCCGGGGTTCTTCCGTGCATAGGCGAAAGGTCTTCCGGCAAGCTATTCATCTGCCGGGAGCCCCCCCTATTATTTAATTGCCTGAAAATATAGATTCTCTCCTGAACCATGGACTCCAAGCGTGTACAGGGCATATTTTATCCCCGAGAGGAATTTCCCTTTCCAGTTAAGCGTATTCCAGCTTACAAACAATTGTTCGTTTACCCGTATAGAGGCGAACGATTCCGACAATAAGTTGTTCAATCGGCCAGCATCAAAGGATTGAAGATGACCCCAGCGATGAAACGTACTGCCGCAATCAGGACAAACCACTGTCAGCTCACGCAGATCTTCGTGCGCTGGAACCGTTCCGATAAACCTCCCTCCGTTTTTCAGGACACGCCAAGCCTCGCGAATGCTTGTATCCAGTGTTTTATCGTCAAGGTGTTCAAGAACTTCAGACATGACTACCACATCGAAATAAATCTCCGGCCACGGAATGGACTGAGAGTAACCGGGTTTCATTTTGTCGGTTCGAGCAAGCTCCTGTGAAATTCTGAGAATAGCTTCACTGTCCGGATCCAGCGTATGTATGTCTATACCGGACTCTAGACATAATTTTTCAAAAATACCGGAGCCTAGGCCGATATTCAACACTCGTTCTCCTGGCTTGACCATTTTTGACAAATATCGCATACGGCCTTCCGATCCGGAAAAGGATTCGACCCCTTCTCCCTGAAAATACTTCCAAATCCTGTCCTGGCTCATTTTTTTATCACCATTGCCTGACCTGTCGGGACAAGAATTATCTTTTCCACCTTGTCAGAAAAGAAGTCATCCATTGCTTTTTTAGCGCCGGGGCAACTGTTAAATCCATAATCGTCGCAAATTATAACGCCGCCGGGACTCAGCCTCGGATAAAAAAATCTGAGCGAGGCCAGCGTGGGTTCAAACAGATCAACATCGATATGCACAAAGCTGAAAGTCAGATGTTCAATTTCGCTAAACTTTTCAGGAATCCACCCTTCATAAAAATGAGCAAACCGGAAATCAACCAGGTTTTTCCTGGCCTCCTGGCTACCGGTGCTAAGATCTCCGCTTGACCAGTATGCACCGTCGGCCAGCCCAGGCTCAGGTAAACCGGAGAAAGAGTCAAAAAGGTGATGATTTTTCCCCGTTTCTTTAATAGCCTGGCAAATCAGCCACGAACTTGCCCCTTTGAAAACACCGCACTCTGCTGTATCACCAGGAATGTCCAGAGTGATCTTGATTGCTTCTTTCAGAAAATATTTTCTGTCGAAGGAACGGCTATCGCTATTTTCGAAAGAAAAATAATAGTCCCTGAATTCCTGCTCATCAAAGATAATCCGACCATATTCGCTGGATATTGATTTGGGATATATCAAGAGAGAGAGACGATGCGCAATGTAGAATCTTGAATAATCGTCGTTCTTTATAAACGCCCTGTATGCATATTTCAATGCCGTTATTATATTCACATCAACCCTTTGCCACCAGCGTACGCCTAAGGGAATAGAATATCATGGCGCAGGAAAGCAGATATGCTATAGATGTTGACAATGCAATACCGGCAACTCCCATAATCTTCATGAGCAGCCAGTTACCCATGACATTTGCAATAAGCGACACTAGTGCTATTTTAAGAAGAACCTGATTACTCTGCATCGCATTAAGCATACGCGCCCCAAGTATGCCTAGCAGATAAAACGGTATCTGCACAAAGTATGCGGATTGGACCAACGCAACCATCCGTGTATCCTGCGCATTAAATAAACCATGTTCAAACAGAATTCGAATAATCCACTCAGAAAAGATAATGCAAAAAACGGTTGTCGGGATGGTTATGTACAACAACAGGCGCGTATAGCGGCCCAAAGTATGTCGGGCTCCGGCCCAATCACCCTGTGCCACCTGTTTAGAAAAGAATGGGAGAACGGCCGTCCCAAGAGCTCCAGCCCCAAGTCCTGATACCAATGCAAAGACTTTGTTCCCGTAATTAAGCGCAGACACACTTCCGGGCTCCAGAGTGGCAGCCATAGCCTGATTGATGATAGTAGCACCACTCACCATAAATGTTCCAGCTATCATAGGGGTATATTGACGGATCGCCAGTTGAGTGGAGGGCAGCATCCCATGCCATCGAGGCAGAACGGGCCAGCCAGAACGATGTAGAACCAGAATTATAAACATCAGTTCAATGACGCAACCGGCGAGCATTCCCCAAGCCACACCGTATATATTGGTTACAAACTGCAGCAAGACAAGAATGATTGCAAATGGTGTTATTGCCGGTAGTACTGACGGAAGCCAGAATTTATTCTGAGAATTAAGTACCGCACCGTAAAAGACCGCCATGCCGTTCACTATAATTACAGGCAGTAGCAGCATGTACAATTGGCCTGATAAAGCGTATTTTTGAACTGAAAAGCCTGATGAAAGCAGCGGCAATAGGAGAGGCATAGCCAAAGCCAGAAATATTGCACTGCCTGAGAGCAAAAGAAATACCAGTAACAGGCATTCACGCATGAGTCGGCGTGTCGCAATCAAGCCGTCCTTCTCGGTACTGATTATCAATGATGGCACTATGGTCGCGGCAAAAGAGCCTGCTATTACGTTTACCAAAAACTGCGGCAACAGGAAAGCAATCAAAAATGCATCAAGATCATCACCGGTTCCGAACCTGTCGGCAATGAGCATTTCTTTGACTATTGATGCAAATTTGACAAGCAGAGTTGCTCCAGCGATAGTCAGAGTGCTGGAAAGTATTTTCCGATTAACGGATGATTGTTTCCAAACCTCTACTTGGGTATGCCAGGAACGAAAGAGTCTCAACGTAGCCCTGTTCTGCCTTCGTCAAGATAAACTTGATAGGCGGCGCCGTGACGATTTAAAATTGTTAGCGTTACGACATCACTCTCTTTACTTCCAGTACGCCGTCCAGCTGGTCGATTCTCTTCATAAGTCGCCCGAGGTGTTCACGGTTGTCTATTTCAACGGAGAAATTGCACACTGCTTTCTTGCCCTCCAGGGCGCTTACCTGGGCCTGGTTGATATTAGCCTCACTCTCCGTAATGGCGGAAGTAATCTTCGCCAGGATCCCCGGCTTGTCGACGGTAAAGACGGTGATCCTGGCGGTATATGCCTTTATCTTTGCCTGTTCGGCCTGTTCCCAGTCGACCTTTACCATCCGCTCCCTGTCGAAGGCGACACCGGTGACGTTCGGACAGTCAGCTGCGTGAATTGTAATCCCTCTTCCACGGGTGATAAAGCCGATAATCTCATCACCGGGAATAGGGCTGCAGCATTTCGAGTAATGGATCATGACGTTGTCGATGCCGCTGATCTTTACTCCCTTTTCGGGAGTTTTTGCCGTCTTCTTGATCAGTTTGCTGAAGAAGCTCTTTTCGCTCTTCTCCTCGGCCTTTACCGTCTCAGGGGCAAGGGCTCGGACGACAGCAAGGGAAGACACCTTTCCTGAACCTATTTCAGCGAACAGCTGCTCGTCCGACGGGCAGTTGAACTCGGGGAGTATGCGCCCGAGCTCTTCCGGTTTCGTCAGTTTGCTGGTGGGTAGATTATGGCGCCGCAGCTCTTTTTCCAGCAATTCCTGGCCCAGCTCAACGCTCTGGCGGTGCTCTTCAATCTTGAGCCAGTGCTTGATCCGTGTCTTTGCCTTGGCGGTCTTGACGTGTTTGAGCCAGTCCCTGCTTGGATTGTGCCCCGTCTGGGTCTGGATCTCCACTACGTCGCCGGTTTCAAGTTCCTGTCGCAGGGGTACGATTTTTCCGTTTACCCTGGCGCCGACACACTGGTCGCCGATGTCGGAGTGAATCGAGTAGGCGAAATCGATGGGGGTAGACCCCCGGGGAAACTCCCGCACATCGCCTCTCGGGGTAAAGACATAGACGACGTCGGAAAAGAGGTCGAGCCTCAGCGTATCGAGGAATTCCCTGTCATCCTTGATGTCCTGCTGCGATTCCATAAGCTGGCGCAACCAGGCAAAACGCTGGTCATCCTTCTCACCAATGGAGGACTTTTCCTTGTATTTCCAGTGGGCGGCGATACCTTCCTCGGCAACCTTGTCCATCTCTTCGGTACGGATCTGAAATTCGACCCGTTCCCCCTTGGGGCCAAGTACCGTCGTGTGGAGCGACTGATAAAGGTTTGACTTGGGGACGCTGATATAGTCCTTGAACCTGCCTGCGACGGGCGGCCAGAGAGAATGGATAAGTCCCAGCACCCCGTAACATGCCGTCTTGTCGTTGTCGGGAAGGATGATGCGCAGCGCAAGCAGGTCATAGACCTCATCGAAGGTAACCTTCTGCCTGTCCATCTTGAGATAGATACTGTAGAAGTGCTTCGGCCTTCCTTTTACGTCGGCGGTATACCCCTGCTCCTTCAAGCTCCTCTCTACAATTTTCTTCAGGTCGCGGATATACTCTTCCAGCTCTTCCCGCCGCTTTGCCACCTGCTGCTCAATCTCACGATACTTGTCCGGCTTGAGATACTTGAAGCAGAGGTCTTCCAGTTCGCTCTTCATCCAGCCGATCCCCAGCCGGTTGGCCAGCGGCGCATAGATGTCCTGAGTCTCCTGGGAGATCGCCTCCTGTTTCGCCGGACGCAGGTGCTCGAGGGTGCGCATGTTGTGCAGACGGTCGGCCAGCTTTATGACGATGACCCGGATATCCCTTCCCATGGCAATGATCATCTTGCGGAAGTTCTCGGCCTGTTGAGCCTCCTTGGTCTTGAACTGGATCTTGCTTATCTTGGTAAGCGCCTGCACCAGATAGGTCAGGTCGGGGCCGAAGAATTCGTTAAGCTCTTCCGGAGTGGTCGGGGTATCTTCGAGGGTATCGTGAAGAAGTCCCGCGGCAATGGTAACGACGTCCATGCGCATGTGCGCCAGGATCATGGCCACCTCAATCGGGTGGCTCAGGTAGGGTTCCCCGGATTGCCTCTTCTGGCCAAGGTGCACCTTGGCCGAAAAGATGTAGGCCTTTCGGACGTAGTCCACATCAGCATCGGAATTATACGAGAGGATTTCATCAACTATTTCTTCAAGACGTATCATCGTAAACCGTTAATTGGCAAACAGCGCGTCACCGGGGTCGAATATCGACCGATCTCGCTATATTCCACTCTCCGTCCCTGGCAGCCGGATATCCCTGATGTGTACCTGGAGGCTTCTCCGTCCGTTCCAGCTGTTTTCCTGCAGGGTGAAGGCAGCGGCAATTTCTCTCCCTTCTCTGCCCGACAAAGGTTTTGCCAGCTCACCCATCTTGAAACCGATGGCCTCAAAAGAGTTTTTGTCTCTCTGCAGCATTAGTTTGAGGTGGTTCTTGCCGACAATCCGGGGATTGACCGCCCTGACCTCATGAAGACAGAACACCGGCTCAGGGTTCGCGGCACCGAAGGGGCCAAGAAGCTGAAGTTCAGCGAGCAGCTCGAAGGTAAGCTCCTCTGCCTCCATGGCGGTATCGATCTTTATCGTCGGGATAAAATCTTCCGGTTTCAATCTTTGCAGGGCAACGGTATTGAGGTTTTGCCTGAATTCCTCAATGCGGTCTTCCCGTATCCTGAGACCGGCGGCATACTTGTGCCCTCCCATCTCCTCGAGAGAGGAACGGCATTCATGCAGGCCGTCGAAAAGATGAAATGCGGGGATGCTGCGTGCCGAACCCTTGCCCATCCCGTTATTGATCGATATGAGCACCGTCGGGCGGTAAAACTCCTCCACGAGCCGCGAGGCCACTATGCCGATGACCCCCTGATGCCATCGCGATGAAGCAAGCACGTAGGCCCCCCATGAATCTCCACGATATTTTGAGAGGACCTCGCTCCGGGCCTCTTTAAGGATCCCCTCTTCGATCTCCTGACGTCGACGGTTCTGCTGGTCGAGATAGGCAGCAATCTTCATCGCCTCATCATGGCTTTCGGTGGTGAGCAGCCTGACACAGATATCGCCTTTTCCAAGCCTCCCCGCCGCATTGACCCGGGGAGCAAGCTGAAATCCTATGGTGCCTGCCCCTACGGTCTTCCCTTCGTAGTCGGCTACCCGTTTCAGCGCCGTAATTCCAGGCCTTGCACCGCCATTCATCAGTTCCAGGCCGAGTTTTGCGAATATCCGGTTCACGCCTTTGAGCGGCATAACGTCGGCAATGGTGCCAAGGGCCACCAGATCATAGAGTGCGGGAAGTTGAGCACCCAGCCGCTGGGCAAGCGCCATCGCCAGGTTCATGGCAACCCCTACCCCTGCCAGTTCGCGGAATGGGTAACCATGGCCTGGCAGAGCCGGGTTGATCACGGCCAGGGCATCGGGGAGCGAGTCGCCCGGTTCATGATGGTCGGTAATAACAAGGTCGATGCCGTTTGATGTGAGGATTGCAGCGCCATCGATGGAGGTAATTCCGCAGTCGACGGTAATGACCAGCGCCGGCTTGAGTTCCGCTATCCTGCTTGCCGTATGGCTGTTCAGCCCATAGCCATCCTGCGTCCTCTCGGGTATCAGGTAGGAAACCCGGGCGTTGAATGACCTCAGGGCAAGAAGGAGCAGCGACGTCGACGATATCCCGTCAACATCGTAATCGCCGAGGATGAGTATCTCTTCGCCGCGCGACAAGGCCAGTTCAACGCGCTGTACGGCTGCCTCCATGCCGGGAGAAGAAACGGCGACGGAAGATACCCTTCGGATGGGCGAAGGAAACGGTCTGCCTCGTCCTTCGAGGTAATGCCGCGATTCACCAGTATTCGCGACACGACCGGATGCAGACCGGTCGCCTGCCGGAGCGCGGCAACCGTTTCGTCTTCTCTGTCAACGACAAGCCATCGACGTCGTTTCAAATAACCTCCGGGGATCGGGGGAACTCCCGTCATGGAGAACCGTGATTGCGCAAGAAATAAAGCTAGTCTACGTCTTTGGACGAAAAAAGTAAATCGTGGAAAGATGCTTGTGATGAGCTTGGTGAAAACAAAAAAGGCGGTCCGAAGACCGCCTTGATGAGACTTGATGAAACGTTGTCAGCCCAGCTTCCCCTTCTTTTTCTTGCGCCAGAGGAAGACGATAGGACTTGCGACGAATATGGATGAATAGGTACCTACAAGGATACCAAGGGTCATGGCGACCGCAAAATCATGAATGACTTCTCCGCCGATAACGGCCAGGGAGACGCAGGCCAGAAGCGTCGTCAATGAAACGACTACCGTCCTGCTCAACACCTCGTTGATGCTCCGGTTGATAACATCGCCGGTCCCGAGTTTTCTGTGGGCCCTGATATTCTCCCTGATCCGGTCAAAGACGACTACGGTGTCGGTAAGTGAATATCCCCCGAGAGTCAACAAAGCCGTTACAAAAAGGAGGTTGATCTCCTTGTTCATCATGTAGAAGATGCCCAGTACCGCCATGACGTCGTGAAATACCGCGATGGTTGCCGCAACGCCGAACTTGAACTCAAAACGGAAGGCAATATAGATGATGATGCAGAGAATGGCGATGGTGATGGCAATCAGGGTGTCATGACGCAGGGTCTTGCCGACGGTGGGACCTATTTCCGTACTGCTGTCCACTACCGACTTGTTGTCGGCAAAGGTCTTGCTGAAGATATCGACAATCTGGTCCGCTACCTTCCCCTGGCTGACGTCGTTACGCACCCTGACGAGAAGCTTGTTGTCAGAAGCAAATTCCTGGAGCTCGGCATCATGCACCCCATTGGCGTCCAGCGCTTTACGGGCCTCATCCAGGGGGATCGGCTTCTCGAATTTCAACTGAACGGTGGTCCCGCCGGCAAAGTCGATGCCCATATTCGCCGCTCCTCTGGAAATCTGAAAGAGGGCAATCAGGCCCAGCAGAATAAAGACCCCGGAGATGGCAAAGGCATAGCTTCTCTTGCCGATGAAGTCGATATTGGGTTTCTTGAAAAATTCCATCATGGGTAAAAAAGCCTCCCAACTATATGCTGAGTGTTTTCAGGGATCTTCTGCTGGTCATCAGGTCAAAGACAACCTTTGTCCCCACCAGGGCTGTAAAGAGGTTGATGATAACGCCCAGGCTCAGGGATACGGCAAACCCTTTTATCGGGCCGGTACCGAACTGGAAGAGCACGGCCGCCGTAATAAGCGTGGTAACGTGGGCGTCGATGATGGTGACAAAGGCCTTGTCGTATCCGGCATCGATGGCGGAGCGTATTGTCTTGCCCGCCCGTATCTCCTCGCGGATACGCTCAAAAATAAGCACGTTGGAGTCCACCGCCATACCTATGGTGAGGATTATGCCGGCAATGCCCGGCAGGGTAAGGGTGGCGTTGAGCAGCCCAAGGGCACCCAGCAGCATGACGACGTTGAGAATCATCGCTACGTCAGCAATAACGCCGGAGAGCCTGTAGTAGATCGCCATGAACAGGATGACCAGTATAGTGCCCAGAATGGCGGCGCGGATACCGGCATCGATAGAATCCTGTCCCAGCGAAGGGCCGACCGTAACGTTCTGGATAATCGTTACCGGAGCAGGCAGCGCACCGGCCCTTAAGACAATGGCCAGGTCCTTTGCCTCTTCCTGGCTGAACTTGCCGGTGATCTGGGCGCGGCCGCCGGAGATCTTTTCCTGGATGACCGGCGCCGAATAGACCGTGCCGTCGAGGACAATGGCCATCCGCTTCTTTGTGTTCTCCTCGGTGATCTTCTCGAAGAGGGTTGAGCCGATGCTGTCGAAGGTAATGGCTACATACGGCTCGTTAAAGCGGGCGTCGATGGCAACACGGGCTTCGGTAATTACATCACCCGTCATCAAGGCATTTTGCTTGACCACCATGGGTATCTTGGTTTCCTGCTTGGTCTGGCGGTCTACGTTCTTCTCGTAGAGGAGTTCAGAGTCGACGGGTACATCACCTGCAATGGCTTTCTGGACATCCGCATTGTCGTCGACGAGCTTGAATTCGAGGACGGCGGTCTTGCCGATAAGGTCTATGGCGCGGCGTGGGTCCTTGACGCCGGGCAGCTGGACCAGTATCTCGTCGGTTCCATGACGGACGATGACCGGTTCGGCCACACCGAACTGGTCTATCCTGTTCCGGATGGTTTCAAGGGCCTGTGAGATGGCCGCATCTTTTATCCGCTTCTGTTCTTCATCAGTCAGGTAATAAGAGATTGCCGTCGGATCTTCCCTCTTGACGGCAAAATCTTGATAGCGCTCGCTGACAAGCTTCCTGGCAGCCTCTTTCGAGGTGGCATCCTGCGCAGTTACGCTGAAGCCTGTGTCCTCTTTTACAACCTCAAGCCTGGCGTCCTTTTGTGCCGACAAGTCGTCGGAGATATTCTTGACCATTCGGTCCACTGACGTAGCCACCGCCTTCTCCGCTTCGACTTTCAGGATGAGATGCATGCCGCCCTGAAGGTCGAGGCCCAGGTTGATCCCCTGATTCGGCATGATTGTCTTCCACCAGCCGGGCATGGATGAAAAGAGCGGGGTAGAGGGCAGAAAACAGACGAAAGAGACAAGCACCGAAATGCCTATCAGAAGAAACCGCCATTGCAGACTTTTTTTCATCAAAAATGCCTCCGAAACGACCGGGATGCTTTACCAGTAACGCTTTTGCGCACGGCCGTGCACATGGTGCCCGCCGCCTTTCCACTTTGGAAAGGCAGGAGTCTACCTAAGAAACAGAACAATTTCAAGAAGATTTCACCGGATCGGCAGCTACTCTTCCTCGGTTTTGACCACGTCCGCGATGGCGCTTCGCACTATCTTCACCTTGACGCCGTCGGCAATCTGAAGGGTGATATTCTTCTCGGACAGCTTGACGATGGAGCCATAGATCCCCGAGTTTGAGATCACGCGGTCTCCCACCTTCAGATTGGTCAGCAGTTCTTTGTGCTCTTTCTGCTTCTTCTGCTGGGGACGGATAAGCAGGAAGTAGAAGATGGCAAAGATAATCGCCAGCGGGAGAAAGCTCATAATAGCCCCACCGGCGGGGGCGGCAGGTGCGGCTTCACCCGCGGCATAGGCAACACTGGCAAACAGACTCATGTTTCATTCCTCCTTTGGTTAGGTTGCAGGGGTATCAAGTACACGACCCCGTTTGTAGTAAAATTCGTTTCGGAACCGGTCAAACCGTCCTTCTTCGATGGCCTGCCTGATCGAGGCCATGAGTACCATGTAGTAATGCAGGTTGTGTATCGTGTTGAGCCTCAGGGCCAGCAACTCTCCCGCCCGGAAGAGGTGCTTCAGATATGCCCTGCTGTAATGCCTGCAGGTGTAGCATTCGCACCCTTCTTCAATCGGCCTTTCGTCGTCCTGGAACCGCGCGTTCTTTATGATGAGGCGCCCTTCCGACGTGAAGAGCGTCCCATGCCGCGCAGTGCGGGTCGGCATCACGCAGTCGAACATGTCCATTCCGGCTGCAACCGACTCGACAATGTCCTCCGGCGTGCCCACGCCCATGAGGTAGCGAGCCCGGTCGTCCGGCATCAGCGGTGCACAGTGGGAGACGATGGCCTCCATCTCCTCCTTGGGCTCGCCTACGCTGACGCCGCCCAGAGCGTATCCGTGAAAACCGATTTTGACCAGCCCTTCGAGACTCCGTTCCCGCAGGTCCTTGTACATCCCGCCCTGGACTATGCCGAACAGCGCCTGACCTTCCCGACGATGCGCCTCGCGGCACCGCGCAGCCCAGCGCTCCGTCAGCTCCATGGAGGCCGTGGCGTACTCCCTGGTGGCGGGATAAGGAGTGCACTCGTCAAAGGCCATGATGATGTCGGCCCCCAGCGCCTCCTGTATCTCGATCGCCTTTTCCGGACTGATGAAATGGTACGAGCCGTCGATATGACTCTGAAACCGTACCCCTTCCTCGGTAATCTTCCGCAGATGCCCGAGGCTGAAGACCTGAAACCCACCGCTGTCGGTAAGGACCGGCCCTTTCCATCGCATAAACCCGTGCAGTCCGCCCGTGGCGGCAATCTGCTCGTGCCCCGGCCGCAGGTAGAGATGATAGGTATTCCCCAGGATTATCCTGGCCCCCAGCTCTTCCAGCTCGTGCGGGGTCATGGTCTTTACCGCGCCGAGAGTCGCTACCGGCATGAAGACCGGCGTCTCCACCGTGCCGTGGAGGGTGCTTATCCGCCCCCGGCGGGCCTTGCCGTCGGCCTTGAGGAGCTCAAAACCAAATCCCATCACATCCTGTCGGGCGCGGAGACACCCAACAGCCTGAGCCCGTTCCCCAGCACCTGTTTCACCGCTTTTACCAGTACCAGCCGCGCTGAGGCAAGGGCCGCATCATCACCAATAATACGGTTGTCGAAATAGTAGCGATGGAGGTCTCCCGCCAGCTCCTGCAGGTAGAAGGTGATCCGGTGCGGCTCCAGGGTCAGCGCCGCCCCCTCCACCAGGTCGGGGAAGTGGTTGAGAGACTTCATCAGCTCTACCTCGGCGGGGAGTTTCAGGAGACCCGCGTTGACATCAGCGACTCCGGGAACAGTAATTCCCCGCTCCTCTGCCTGTCGCATTACCCCGGCAATCCGCGCATGGGCGTACTGTACATAGAACACCGGATTCTCTGACGTCTGCTGCTTCGCCAGTTCAAGGTCGAAATCAAGATGGCTGTCGGAGCGCCGCATCAGGAAGAAAAAGCGCGCGGCATCACTCCCTACTTCGTCCATGACTTCGCGAAGAGTCACAAACTCCCCTGCCCTCTTTGACATGATAACCGGCTGTCCGCCTCGAAGCAGGGCCACCATCTGCACCAGCAGCACCTTCAGCCGGTCTTTGGGATGCCCGAAGGCCTGGATCGCCGCCTGCATCCTGGGGATGTAACCGTGATGGTCAGCCCCCCAGAGGTTGATAAGACTGTCATAACCGCGCTCGAGCTTGTCGAGATGGTAGGCGATATCCGGCGCCAGATAGGTATACTCCCCGTCGCTCTTTCTGAGGACCCGGTCCTTGTCGTC
>JAOUDF010000256.1 GCA_029859385.1 Nitrospirota bacterium | reverse complement strand
AATGTTAATAAAGTTTAACTATGCCTGATTGAGGATAAAGCTTATCCTTTTTAAAATGCTTTACAGGAAAACCCCTTTTCTTCTTTCGGTAACAAGAACGGAGGTCGCCATGAAAACATCAAAACAGGCTCTGCGCGCCAAGACATCCGAAAAGAAGACTCGCAAAAAAAACCCGGCATTGTTGATAGTCGGCATCGGTGCGTCGGCCGGCGGCCTGGAGGCGCTGCGGGAGCTGCTGGGAGGGCTCGAACACAATCAGCGGCTCACCTATGTGATAGTCCAGCACCTCTCTCCCAGCCACACCAGCATGCTCAAGACGCTCCTTTCACGGGAGTGCCGCCTCAACGTCGCGGAACTGACGGTATCCCAGGTACCGCAAGCCGACACCATCTATATCACGCCGCCCAACTGGGACATCGTGATAAAGGATGGCATACTGCGTCTTGTCCCGCTACCGAGAGACGTGGGACCCAAGCCAAACATAAATCGTTTCTTCACCTCGCTGGCGGAGGACCAGGGGAAGAACGCCGTAGGCATCATCCTGTCGGGGACCGGAGGAGACGGCGCCAGCGGACTTGCCTCCATAAAGACCCATGGCGGCACCACGCTGGTCCAGGAGCCAGCCAGCGCCAAATATGACGGCATGCCCAAGGCGGCGATCCAGGCACAGGCTGCCCAGATTGTGCTCCCCCCGTCGAAAATGGGAGAGGCTCTGGTCGCCCTTGCCACCACCGGCACCATCGCCTCCTTGCCGGGCGTACCGGATGAGCTCACCGCCTACGACAAAATCATGGCCTACGTGAAAGAACGGCTCGGCCTCGACCTCTCCCTCTACAAGAAGAGCACCCTCGACCGGCGCATCAAACGACGAATGGCCCTCAAACACATATCGCGCATGGACGACTACCTTGTCTGCTTGCAGAGCCAGAGTGAAGAAGTATCGGCATTTGTACAGGATGCCCTCATATCGGTGACGGAATTTTTCCGCGACGCCAAGGCGTTCGATGCGTTGAAGGAGGTCATCGTTGAGCTGGTGAAATCCTATCCACTCGACCGGGTCCTGCGCATATGGATTCCCGGCTGCGCCACGGGCGAAGAAGCATACTCCATCGCCATCCTCCTTGAAGAGGCCATGCTCAGCCAGAGTGTGCAGCGCAAATACCAGATATTTGCCACCGACATTGACGGCGGCGCGGCGGGGAAAGGGCGGCTCGGAAGATACCCTGAGACGTCGCTTAAGAAGGTAAGCACCGAACTGCGCAGACGCTACTTTGAGCGGGCGGGGAAGGAGTATGTGGTAAGCAAAGCGATCCGGGAGAAGATTGTCTTTTCGGTCCACAACGTAACCCAGGACCCGCCCTTCTCCAGGGTCGACCTTGTAAGCTGCAGAAACCTCCTTATTTACTTTACCCCCCCTCTGCAGAAATATGTGATAGAGCTGTTTTATGCGGCCCTTATCCCCGGCGGCCACCTGTTCCTCGGCAAATCGGAGATGGTTACCGACCATGCCGACATCTTCCTCCCTGTTTCAAAAAATGCCCGTCTATTCAAAAAGATGGGCGACCGGCGATTCCTGCACAGTTTCAACCCGCTGGCGGACCTTCGCTACAAGCCACCCGTCACTAAAGGCCCTCTGAGGCCGAGCGAGCCCGAGTCGGTCAGCATGCGCCTCACAGAGACCCTTTCGTCCGAATATGCGCCGCCGTCGGTGGTAATCACCGCCAGTGACGAACTGTTGCACGTTGTGGGCCGGGTACAGCCGTATCTTGGCCTGCCCAGCGGCCCCATCGGCCTCGGTGTCTTTGACCTGGTCCACGACAAGCTGCGGGCCGAGCTGAGAGCACTGGTCTATAAATGCCGCCGGGAAGGGATACCTGTTTTCGGCGGAAGACATGCTCTCGAAGGTGAGGAAGGCCGCCTCACTGTGCGCTGCGCAGTACGCCCTCTTAAAGGTGAACCTCAGGGGCTGCTGGTCGTCTCCTTTGAACGGGTAATGCAGACGCACGCCGCGGATGAGCACCCTGAGCCGCTCAACAGGGACAACCTTGTCATCGTGGAACTGGAACATGAACTGGCCACGACAAGGGAGCATCTTCAGACCGTGGTGGAACAGCTGGAGACCTCCAACGAAGAGCTCCAGTCTCTGAACGAGGAGTTGCAGTCCTCCAATGAGGAGTTGCAGTCAACCAACGAAGAGCTGCAGACGGCAAATGAGGAGCTCCAGTCGACCAACGAGGAGCTGCTGACCGTCAATGACGAGTTGCAGGTAAAGTCGATGGAACTGGAAAAGGTTGCCACCGACCTTCAGAACATCCAGAACAGCATCGATTTCCCACTGATCGTCGTCGACAGGAACCTCAAGCTACGCAACTTTGTTCCGGCATGCAGCCAGTTACTGGCCCTTGATGAAATCAACGAAGGCGACATGCTCTCATCGCTTCCCTGGCGGTGCGACCTGCCGCAGTTGCGCGATGCGGTCAACCAGGTACTCAACAAGGGGAAGGCCTTCGAGTCGAAAGTGGATTTTGGCCACCGCTCATACCAGTTCAGGGCGTTGCCCTACCATTGCCCGGACGGGTCCGTCGCCGGCGTCATACTGCTCTTTCCCGAAACGACCGAGCTCCTCGCGGCCCTTATGCGCATCGAACAGAGTGAACAACGCCTCAAGAACCTGGTAAGCCATATCCCCGACGCCATCATCACCACCGATGTCACCGGCAAGATACTCTCCTTCAGCGAGGCTGCAAAGGCCATATTCGGCTACAGTCCGGAAGAGATTGAAGGAAAGTCGATCGATATGCTCACCGCCCAGATTGTCCCCGATGGTGAATTCCTCTGCCTGGGCGACTGCATCCTGGGGCATGAAAGCCGTGAGGGGAAACAGCAGATATGGGGCCGCCGGAAGGACGGTTCCGTATTCCCCCTGGAGTTCTCCACCGCAGCCATGCACCTGGACGGCGTCAAGGTTTATACCATCGTCATGCGAGATATTGCGGAACGGGTAAAAGGGGAAGAAACTCTTTTCAGAGAAAAAGAGCGAGCACAGGTTACGCTCAGCTCCATTGCCGACGCCGTAGTCACTACCGATACCGAGGGAAGGGTCGAGTTCATGAACCCGGTGGCAGAGCGGCTGACCGGATGGAACCTCAACGAGGCGTGCGGCGAACCAGTGAACCTTGTGTTCAAGATTATCGATGAGATAACCCGTGAACCATTACCCAACCCGGTAATAGGCGCCCTTTCGGGCAAGGAACCCAAGATAAAGGGGACAGTGGCGCTCCGTAACCGGCATCACGAGGAATATGCCATCGAGTACAGTATTGCACCGATCCGCAACAAGAAAGACGCCCCCTCGGGAGCAGTCCTTGTATTCCACGACGTAACCGACAAACAGACCATGATCCGGCACATCGCTTGGCAGGCGCGCCACGACCCGCTCACCAGGCTGGTCAACAGGAAGGAGATGGAAGAGCGGCTGGAGCATGCCCTGACCAGCGCCAAGAG
>JAOUDF010000255.1 GCA_029859385.1 Nitrospirota bacterium | reverse complement strand
TTACCGAAGCGGCAATGAGCGGCTCGGTGGACGGGTTGCTCGGGCTCAAGGAGAACGTCATCATCGGCAAGCTGATACCGGCGGGTACAGGTGTTCAGTTCTACAGGGATACCTGCTGCGCGTCATCGGCGCCGGCATCCCTCGAGGAGCAGGAAGAGCAGCCGGTCGGTTGAGGTTGGTCCGGGACCTGTCAAAGGTCGAAGCAATGCCCGATACCGTTATAGAAATAGCTTGACACTGTCGGGCGACATATGTATAGTACGCGAGTTTTTTCGACCCTTCGCATGGTTTCGGAGGGCGAAGAATCCCACCCTGTTTTGCGTAAAAACAGGGCAGAAAGAAGGTAACAAGGAGGATGGTGTGCCGACTATAAGTCAATTGGTAAGACAGGGACGACAGCGGGTAACTGAAAAGACGAAGAGTCCCGCATTGAAGGCATGTCCCCAGAAGCGTGGGGTTTGTCTCAGGGTATATACGACGACGCCGAAGAAGCCGAACTCGGCTTTGCGGAAGGTTGCCAGGGTACGTCTTACCAACGGGATGGAGGTAACCACCTATATCCCCGGTGTCGGGCACAACCTGCAGGAGCACTCCATCGTGCTTATTCGCGGCGGAAGGGTCAAGGACCTTCCCGGTGTGCGTTATCATATTGTCCGCGGCGCTCTCGATACGACGGGTGTGGCCAAGCGGATGCAGGGTAGGTCCAAGTACGGGGCAAAGCGGCCCAAGTAAATTAATCAGCCACGCCGGTACATGGGAACATTTGTATTGGTGTGGCTGATTGTCTTTTGTTGAAGGAGCAGGAGATGCCGAGACGGAAGGTAGTGGTAAAACGGGAAGTGCTTCCCGATCCCAAGTATGCCAGCAAGCAGCTGACCAAGTTTATCAACATTCTCATGCAGGATGGCAAGAAGAGTGTTGCGGAAGGGATCTGCTACGGGGCGCTTGATATCATCAAGAAGAAGACCAATGGCGACCCGATCAAGCTATTCAAGGCCGCCATCGACAATGTCAAGCCGGCGGTCGAGGTAAAGTCCCGCAGGGTTGGCGGCGCGACCTATCAGGTTCCGGTGGATATCCGTCCGTCAAGGCGGATGGCTCTGGCGTATCGCTGGCTGGTGAGCTATTCCAGAAAGCGTTCGGAAAAGACAATGCGGGAGAGGCTTGCGGCAGAAATGCTCGATGCTTCGAATAACACGGGGGCCGCGGTGAAAAAGCGTGAGGACACGCACCGCATGGCCGAGGCTAACAAGGCGTTCGCGCATTACCGCTGGTAAAGGGACGAGGTAACTAACGTGGCACGGCAGTATTCATTAGCGAAGACCAGGAACATCGGCATCATGGCGCACATCGATGCCGGCAAGACCACCACTACTGAGCGTATTCTCTATTACACCGGTGTGTCGTACAAGATCGGCGAGGTGCATGACGGTACGGCGGTCATGGACTGGATGGTGCAGGAGCAGGAGCGCGGTATCACCATTACCTCCGCGGCTACCACATGCTTCTGGAAGAACACCAGGATCAACATCATTGATACCCCCGGTCACGTTGACTTCACCATTGAGGTTGAGCGGTCGCTTCGTGTTCTTGATGGAGCCGTGGCGGTTTTCGACGCAGTCGCCGGTGTTCAGCCCCAATCGGAAACGGTCTGGAGGCAGGCCAACAAGTACCAGGTTCCCCGTATTGCCTTCATGAACAAGATGGACCGTATCGGCGCCGACTTCTACAAGGCCATGCAGACCATGGTTGATCGTCTTGGTGCAAGGCCGGTTGCCATACAGATCCCGGTCGGGGCGGAAGATACCTTCAAGGGGTGCATCGATCTGGTGACCATGAAGGCCTACATCTTTAACGACGAGACCATGGGCGCCAAGTACGACGAAGAGGCGATCCCCGCCGACCTTCAGGAGAAGGCCGAAGAGTATCGTGAAAAGATGATGGAAGCCGCCGCCGATTTCGACGATGCGCTGATGGAAAAGTATCTGGGTGGTGAAGAGATTGCCGTCGAAGAGATCAGGGAGGCCCTGCGCAAAGGCACGGTGGCCATGGAGATTACTCCCGTCGTCTGTGGTACGGCATTCAAGAACAAGGGTGTGCAGCCGCTGCTTGACGCGGTCATTGACTACCTGCCGTCGCCGCTTGATGTCCCCGCCGTAAAAGGCGTGGACCCGAAGGATGAGGTGACCGAGCTTGTTCGTCGCACCGCTGATGATGAGCCGTTCTCCGCGCTGGCGTTCAAGATCATGACCGACCCGTATGTCGGGCAGCTGACCTACTTCCGGGTTTACTCGGGTGTGCTCAATGCCGGTTCCTATATCTACAATTCCACCAAGGACAGCCGTGAGCGTGTCGGCCGACTGCTGAAGATGCATGCCAACCAGCGGGAGGAGATCAAGGAGGTTTACGCCGGAGACATCGCCGCTGCGGTCGGTCTCAAGAGCACTATGACGGGCGATACCCTCTGCGACGAGAACAAGCCGGTTATTCTTGAGCGGATGATATTCCCGGAGCCTGTTATCTCCGTTGCCATCGAGCCCAAGACCAAGGCTGACCAGGAGAAGCTGGGCGTTTCGCTGCAGAAGCTGGCGCAGGAAGACCCCTCTTTCCGGGTGCACACCGATCAGGAGACAACGCAGACCATTATCTCCGGAATGGGTGAGCTTCACCTCGAGATTATCGTCGACCGTCTCCTTCGCGAGTTCAAGGTCGATGCCAATGTCGGCAAGCCTCAGGTTGCCTACCGCGAAACTATCCGCAAGAAGGTGCAGGCGGAAGGGAAGTTTGTCCGACAGTCCGGCGGCCGCGGCCAGTACGGCCATGTATGGCTTGAGGTTGAGCCGCTTGAGCCCGGCCAGGGTTTTGTCTTCGAAAACAAGATCGTCGGCGGCGTGGTGCCGAGGGAGTACATCCCGGCTGTAGAAAAGGGTGTCAAGGAAGCCCTCGAAAACGGCGTAATGGCAGGCTATCCGATGGTGGATGTGAAGGTGTCGATATTCGATGGTTCGTATCATGAGGTCGACTCCTCTGAAATGGCGTTCAAGATCGCCGGTTCCATGGGCTTCAAGGAAGGCGCCGCCAAGGCGAGCCCGGTTCTCCTTGAGCCGATCATGGCCAACGAAGTGGTGGTGCCTGACGACTATCTCGGCGATGTCATCGGCGACCTCAACTCAAGGCGCGGCAGGGTTCAGGGTATGACCACCCGCGGCAATGCCCATGTGATCGATGCCATGGTGCCGCTGTCCGAGATGTTCGGTTATTCCACCGACCTTCGTTCGGCAACGCAGGGTCGGGCGACCTATACCATGCAGTTCTCACATTACGAAGAAGTTCCGAAGAACATATCCGAAGAAATAGTGGCCAAGGTTAAAGGGTAAAGAAGGAGGCTTAGAGATGGCAAAGCAGAAGTTTGAGCGGACGAAGCCGCATGTGAACGTAGGAACGATTGGTCACGTAGACCATGGTAAGACGACGCTGACGGCGGCGATTACGCGAGTAATGGCGAGCA